>JBBSUZ010000304.1:0-3685 GCA_038233965.1 Rhodothermales bacterium
ACCCGGCGCGGTGCCCGACGCGCCGGCCGGGGCCCGGATGGGCCCGGGCGGCCGGCGTTCCGCGGGGCGCGCCGGCCGCCGCTGCGTTCGCCCCGGCCGCTGGAACGCGGTCCGGACACCTGCACGCCGTAAACTCGCGACGACGTCCGCGGCACGGTCCGTGCCCGTCGCCCCGCTCACCCCTGCCCGTCCGATGCATCTCTCCGACCGTTCCGCCTCGATCTACGTCGCCGGCCACCGCGGCCTCGTCGGCTCCGCCGTCATGCGCGCGCTGCAGGCAGCGGGCTACGACAACCTGATCGTCCGCACGCACGCCGAGCTCGACCTGCTCGACCGCCCGGCCGTCGACGCCTTCTTTGCGGCCGAGCGGCCCGCATTCGTCGTCCTCGCCGCGGCCCGCGTCGGCGGCATCCTGGCTAACGCGACGTACCCGGCGGACTTTCTGGGCGACAACCTCGGCATCGCGCTCAACGTCATCGAGGCCGCGCACGCGGCCGGCGTCGGGCAGCGCGGGCGGCTCGTCTTTCTCGGCTCGTCGTGCATCTACCCGCGCCTCGCGCCGCAGCCGATCCGCGAGGAGCACCTCCTGACGGGCCCGCTCGAGGCGACGAACCGGGCGTACGCGCTCGCCAAGATCGCCGGGCTCGAGCTCGCCGAGGCCTTCCACGTCCAGCACGGCGACGACTTCGTGTCGCTCATGCCGACCAACCTCTACGGTCCGGGCGACAACTTCGACCTCGCCGGCTCGCACGTCCTGCCGGCGCTCATCCGCAAGATGCACGAGGCGAAGGGCGCCGCGCCCGACGGCTCCGACGCGCCCGTGACGGTCTGGGGCACGGGCACGCCACGCCGCGAGTTTCTGCACTCGGACGACCTCGCCGACGCCGTCCGCTTCGCGCTCGAGCAGCCCGAGAGCGCGCTGCGCACGGCCGCGCCGGACGGCCTCTTTAACGTCGGCGTGGGCGAGGACGTCGAGATCGGCGCGCTGGCCCGGATGGTCCGCGAGACGGTCGGCAGCCGCTCCGAGATCGTCCACGACCTGAGCAAGCCCGACGGCACGCCGCGCAAGCTCCTCGACGTCTCGCGCATGGCCACGCTCGGCTGGGCCGCCCGGACGCCCCTCTCCGACGGCCTCGCCGCGACCTACGCCTGGTTCCTCGAGCACGTCGCCGAGCCCACCGCAGCCTGACAGGCGAGCACGGTCGCCCCGGCGCGATCGCCCCGGCGCGGCACCCACCCCCACCTTCTCCTCCTGAACTCGTTTCAGGATCTGCAGGTTGACGTCGACTCGCTGCCGCATGAAATGCAGATCCTGAAACGAGTTCAGGATGACATATGATGTGGCGGACGCGGTGGTTGGCCGTGTGGGAAGGCTGAAGTGGATCGATGGAGCCGCGCTGCGCCCCTGTGTAAAGGCACGACCCCACCCGTCTTCCGCGAGGCCTCGGTCGCTAGATTGCGGCACGCGCCGCCCGTGCGCCCGTCCCCCATGCAGTCCTCGACCTACGTCTCGCGCCGCCCCGGCCCGTTCGCCGACCTCATCGCGGTCTCCGACCTCGGCGGGTTCCGGCTGAGCCCGCTCGCGCCGGTCCGCGTGCGCGACCAGTACTGGGACACGGCCGACACCGAGCTGCTGCGCTCCGGCCTGTCGCTTCGGGTGCGCGACCAAGGCGGGACGCGGACGGCCGCGCTGCGCCCGGTCAACGCCGACGGGGACCGCGTCGCGGATGCCGCGCTCGGGCCCGAGGACGGCGCGCCCGTCCTGGTCCTGCCGCCCGGCCCGCTCGCCGACGCCGTCGCCGAGCGCATCGGGGCCGACACGCTGCGGCCGCTGCTCGCGCTGCGCCAGTACCGCACGCCGCGCATCGCCTACGACGCCGCCCGCCCCGCGCTGCTCGTCTCGCTCGACGTCGTCGTGTATGAGGTGCCCGGCGCGCAGGTCGTGTCCAACGAGGTCGAGGTCGAGGTGACGTCGCAGGGCGGGACCGACGACGTCGCCCGGCTCGACGGCGCGCTGCGCGGCTACGACCTCGACGCCGAGCCGCGCTCCAAGCTCGAGCGCGGCCTGCTGCGCCTGCCGCGCACGCTCGCCGAGCCCGTCCTGCTGCTGCCCGACGAGCGCGCCGCCGTCGAGCGCCTCGCCGAGCGGGGCGACGCGGCCCAGCGCCGCCGCGCCCGCGTGCTCCTGCTCGACGCCCGCGGTTACCGCGCCGACACCGTCGCCGGCCAGACCGGCCTCAGCACGACGCGCGTGCGCCACTGGAAGGAGCAGTTCCTCGAGCACCGCCTCGGCGTCTTCGAGCCCGACCCGCTCTCCGGCGACACGGCCGTCGAGGTGCCGGCGGTCGAGGTGCGCCGCCTCATCGAACCCGACCCCGTCCCGCTCGCCGAGCCCGCCGGCGACAGCGTGAGCCTGCCGGACTCGCTCGGCGTGCTGATGGACCAGTTCACCCCGACCGCGACCGACACGCCGTTCCTCGACGCCGACGATGCGGACGAGGACGAGCGCGACGACATCGACGACGTCGACGACATCGACGACGTCGACGACGTCGACGAGACGACTGACGTGCAGACCATGGGCGCCGTGGACGTCCCGGCCGCGCCAGTCGCAGAGACTGCCGTCGAAGCCGCGCCGGATGAGATCGTACCTGCCGAACCTGAGCAGCCGACCGAGCTGCCGGTCCGAGTCGAGGACGTCCAGACGGAGGCCGTCGACACGGCAGGGGCATCGCCAGCGGCGCTCCGCGCGCCCACGCTCCGCGCCGAGACGCCACTGCTCGACGCCGCCTTCGCGACGCTCGTCTACCACGTCGCCCGGTTCGAGGACGCCGCAGCCCGCCTCGAACGCGCACCGGGCACGGATGCTGCCCGTCGTGTGCTCCTCGCCGCCCACCGCGTCCGCCTCGCCTCCGAGGCGTTCGGGCCGACCGTCCCCGCGATGGCAGCGGGCCGGCTCGTGGCCGCCCTCCGCCCGCTCGTCGCTGCGCTGGACGCTGCGCTCGACCACGACCGCGCTGCCCACGCCTCCGCCGCCCACGCCGACGCCCGCGACCGCGCTCTCGACCACGCCCGGGCGCTCCTGCACGGTGGCCGTCACCGCGCGTGGGGCCCGCGTGCCCGCCGCCTGCTCGGCCGCTTGGAGGCGCAGCACGACGCGGGTCTGCTCATCGGCGACGACTTCCCGGCCCCGCCGGACGATCTGGTTGGCGAGCCGGGCGACGTGCCCGTGCCGTCCCGTCTGTGCCACGCGGCCGCCTCGATGGTGTGGGCGCGCTACGAGGCCGTCCGCGCCTTCGAGGACGACATTGCCGCGCCGTCCGCCGCGACCGTGTACCACCTCGCGCTCGCCGTGTCGGGCCTGCACTTCGTGCTCGGGCTCGTCGCTCTGGCCCCGTCGGCGCCGGTCCGCGCCCTCGCCGCGCGCCTCGACGGTGCCGAGGCCCGCCTCGCCGCCACGCGCGCGGCTCTCCGCACGGCCGAGCTCACCGGAGCCGCCGCCCCGTCCACGGCCGCTGTCGCAGACGTCTGGGCCGACCTGACGTCGCTCGAGTTCCGCCATGCCCTCGCCGACGTCGCCGCGCAGATCTGCGGGATGGGGGATGGGGGCTGGGGGATGGGGGATGGGGGAGGGGGGAGGGGGGCGGGGGGAGTCGGCTGAGAGGTCTTCGGGTGGTCCGACCGC
>JBBSUZ010000305.1:0-3669 GCA_038233965.1 Rhodothermales bacterium
ATCCGCTCCTTGGTGACGATCTCGACCGGCGTGCCCTCGTCGTCGAGGCGGACGCGGACCTCGGGGACGTCGAAGTCGATCGCGCCCTCGCGCATCCGCTTCGAGGTGAGCACCTCGGCGAGGGGGCCCGCCCGGAGCACTTCGGCCGTCAGCTCGTCCGCCGGGATGCCGACCGTGCCCTCGGGCGTGCCGCCGTCGAGGACGGCCTGCGCGGCCTCGTACGAGAAGCGGTGGACCGAATGCGTGACGGTCTCGGCGATGTCGTAGCCCGACACGGTGCCGTCCGGCTCGACGGTCATGATGCACGAGTACGTCAGTTTGTCCTCGCGCGGGCGCAGCGAGCAGACGCCGTTCGAGAGCGCCTCGGGGAGCATCGGGATGACGCGGTCGACGAGATACGTGCTCGTGCCGCGGGCGTAGGCCTCGTCGTCCAAGGCCGTGCCGGGAATGACGTAGTGGCTGACGTCGGCGATGTGGACGCCGACCTCGATGCGGCCGTCCCCGAGGTCGCGGGTGTGAATGGCGTCGTCGAAGTCCTTGGCGTCCTCGGGGTCGATGGTGTAGATCGGATACCCACGCAGGTCGCGCCGCCGGGCGATTTCTTTTTTCGTGATGCCCGCGTCGATCTTCGCCGCCTCGGCCTCGACGCCGTCGGGGAAGTCCGAGCGGACGCCCATCGACATCGCGAGCGCGAGCACGTCGACGCCGGGCGCGTCGGCGCGGCCGAGGATGGACAGGATGCGGCCCTCGGGTCCGGAGCGCTGCGAGTCGAAACGGTCCAGCGAGACGACGACCTTGTCGCCCGTCGTGGCCCCGTTCCAGTCCTCCTGGGCGACGAAGACGGCGTGCGGGAGGCGGCGGTCGTCGGGGCTCACCCAGCCGGCCGCGCGCGACGCGTCGAACGTGCCGACGGTCTGCGTGGTGACGCGCTCGATGACCTCGGCGACCTCGCCCTCGCGCGAGTCCTCGCCCCGCGTGCCGGCGGCGAACGCGACGCGGACGCGGTCGCCGTGGAGGGCGGTCTTCATCTTGTCCGAGCGGACGTAGACGTCCTCGCCGCCGGCGTCGAGCGCGACGAAGCCGAAGCCCTGCGGGTTGACGGTGAGGCGGCCCTCGCCCTGGGTCGGCCGGTTCGCACGGTGCTGGAGGCGGCCCTTGACGATGTCGACCGCGCGCTCGTCGCGCAGCGCCTCGACGGCCTCGAGCATGGCCTGGTAGCGGCCGTGGTTGGACACGTCGAGGGCCTTGCCGATCTCGTGCGGGCGGTAGGCGCGGTCCGGGTGGGAGGCGAGCAGCGTGAGGATGCGCGTGCGGAAGAGGGCGGCGTCGCGGTCGGCGGGCATGATGTCGGGGCAGGCGAGGGGAGCGGTATACGCGCCGGGCGCGCCGGGTATCCGCCGCATTCGTAGAGACGCCACGCTGGGGCGTCTTCTCGCCGTCCCGACGTCGCCGTCCCGACGTCGCCGTCCCGACGTCGCCGTCCCGACGTCGCCGTCCCGACGTCGCCGTCCCGACGTCCCCCGTCCCGTCGCCCACGTGGACGCCGTCGTCGATGTCGTCGGGGACGTCGCGCGTCGACGCGCCGGACGGGCCCGCGTGGGTTCGGTGTGGTGCCGCGGCGTAGACGCCTCAGCGGGGCGTCTCTACGGGGGAACGTGGGTGACCGGGCGTCGTCACCGACGGGCGTTAACCTCCGGCGTCCCGCCGCCGCCCCGATGCCGACCGAGCCGACCCTCTTCGACGCCCCGTTCCCGCCCGACATGCCGGTCGACCCGCCCGCCGCCGACGTGCCGGCCGATGCGCCCGCCGCCGCTCCGGCGGACGTCCCGGCCGCGCCGCCGTGGGACGGCGAGGACCAGCCCGCGGCCGATGACGCACCTCGCGAGACGCTCTTCCTCGCCGACGCGCTCGCGCTCGCCTACCGCGCGTACTTCTCGATGCGCAACAGCCCGCTCACGACGCCGGACGGGCTCACGGACACGCGCGCGCTCTACGGCTTCGCGACCGCCATCCTGAAGCTCCTCGAAGACCACGCGCCCGAGCACATCGCCGTCGTCTTCGACTCGATGTCGGGCGTCCCCAACTTCCGGACGGAGGCCTTCCCGGACTACAAAGGCCACCGCCCGCCCATGCCGGACGGCATCAAGGGCGCGCTGCCGTTCATCAAGCGCTTCGTCGATGCGCTCGACATTCCGGTCCTCGAGGTCGAGGGCGTCGAGGCGGACGACGTCATCGGCACCCTCGCGCGGCGGGCGCAGACCGAGGACGTCGACGTCGTGATCTTCTCGCCCGACAAGGACTTCCGGCAGCTGCTCGCCGACCGGACCGTCCCGGCCGCGGGCGAGTCGGGCCGCGGGGCGGTCCACATGCTGCGCCCGCCGTATCAGGGCGAGGCCTTCGACCGCGAGACGCCGGCGACCTTCCGCGAGAAGTACGGCGGCCTCGAGCCCGAGCAGTTCGTGGACCTGCTCGCGCTCATGGGCGACACGGCGGACAACGTCCCGGGCGTCCCGGGCATCGGCGAGAAGACGGCCGTCGGGCTCATCGCGACGTACGGCTCGGTCGAGAACCTGCTGGAGAACGCCGCGAACGTGAAGGGCAAGAAGGCGCAGGAGGGGCTGACGAACCACGCCGACGACGCGCGCCTCTCGAAGCACCTCGTCTGCATCGAGACCGCCGTCCCGATTGCCGGCCCCGATGGCGGCCCGCTCGACTGGCACACGCTCCGCCGGACCGACCCGGACCTCGCGGCCGTCAACGCGCTCTTCGACGAGGTCGGCTTCGGCGGCCGCCTCCGCTCGCGCGTCAAGGACTACGCCGAGGGCCGCGCCCGCACGACGCGCCAGACGACGCTGCCCGACGACGACCCGTCGCTCGCGTTCGACTTCGGCCCGTACGAGCCCGTCTCGGCGATGGGCGAGGTCGGCGCGGACTACCAGACCGTCTACGACCGCGACCAGATGGGCCTCGCGACGGCCGTCGGCGCCGACGCCGACATGCTGTCGTTCGACACGGAGACGACGAGCGTCGAGTCCATGGAGGCGGAGCTGGTCGGCGTGGCACTCTCCGACCACGAGGAATCCGGCGTCTACCTCCCGACCCCGCTGCCCGACGGGACGCCGATGGCCGAGGCCGTCGAGGCGGTCCGCGCGCGCCTCGAAGACGCGGACCTGCTCAAGGTCGGCCATAACGTGAAGTACGACCTCGTCGTGATGGCGCGCCACGGCGTGCGCGTCGCGGGTCCCATCTTCGACACGATGGTCGCGCACTACCTCATCAACCCCGAGGCGAGCCACAAGCTGGACGACGTGGCCTCGTTCCACCTCAACTACCGCCCGCAGCCGATCTCGGACCTCATCGGGACCGGCAAGAACGCGCTCTCGATGCGCGACGTGCCGGTCGAGGACGTCGGCCCGTACGCCTGCGAGGACGCCGACGTCGCGCTGCGCCTGGTGCCGGTGCTCCGCGAGAGGCTCCGCGAGATGGACACCGAGCCGGACGGCGAGGGCGGCTTCACCGGCGGCGGGCGCGTGCTCGAGATCGCCGAGACGATGGAATTCCCGCTCGTCCGCGTCCTCGCCGACATCGAGATGGCCGGCGTCAAGATCGACGAGCGCGTCCTCGCCGACATCCGCGTCGGCCTCGACGCGACGCTCGCCGAGCTCGAGA
>JBBSUZ010000306.1:0-3646 GCA_038233965.1 Rhodothermales bacterium
CAGGCCATCCAGGACGACCTCCGCATCGAGGACTTCATTCAGACCGACGCCGCCGTCAACCAGGGCAACTCGGGCGGTGCGCTCGTCAACCTCCGCGGCCAGGTCGTCGGCATGGTGACGGCCATCGCGTCCGAGACGGGCTACTCGGAGGGCTACGGCTTCGCGATCCCGGCCAACCTCACGCGGCGCGTCGCCGAGGACCTCATCCAGTACGGCGAAGTCCGCCGCGGCTACCTCGGCGTCGACGCGCTCACGGTCACCGCCACCGACGCGCGGCAGGCGGGCATGGACCGCATCCACGGCGTGCTCGTCCAGTCGGTCGTCTCGGGCGGACCCGCGTCGCGCGCCGGCGTCCAGGCGGGCGACATCCTGCTCGCCGTCGCCGGCCGGCCGGTCGACGAGCTCAACCAGTTCCAGAGCCGTCTCGCGCAGAGCCGTCCGGGCCAGCGGATCGGGCTCACCGTGTGGCGCGGCGGCGCCGAGCGCGAGCTCTCGGCGAGCCTCATCTCGCAGACGGACCCCGTCTTTCAGCAGTGGCTCGCCTCGCGCGACCCGGCACCCGCCCCGGCGCCGGAAACGGGCGAGGGCGCGCCACAGCGCTCCAACGCCACCGACTGGGGCATCCGCTTCCGCGACCTCACGGCGTCCGACCGCGAGCGGGCGCGGGTCGCTGCCGGCGCGCTCGTCGAGGCGATCACGACGGGCTCGCCGGCCGACCTCGACGGCCTGCCGGAGGGCACGATCGTGGTCGAGGTCGAGGGCAAGCCCGTCGGGTCGGCCGAGGAGGCGCGCGCCGCTCTCGCCCGCCTCGCCCGCCGCGACCGCGCCGCCCTGCTCCGCGTCCGCCGCCCGGACGGCCGCACCGCCTTCTTCGACCTGCTCTCGCCCACGGCCGAGTAGACCGCCTCAGCCGGCGACGCGTGTGAACCCGAATACGTAGTCGCGACGCCCGGCCACCACCGTCCCGGCGATGAGGTCGTAGAAGCGCCGGACGTCGAACAGACAGAGGGCGTCGCAGGCGGGCGATACGGTCATCGTGAGCGCGCTGCCTGCCACCGTGTAGTGGTACGACTGCGACGCTCCGTTGCTCTCGACCACGACCGTGCCGGCTACCGTCTCGGTCCACGTGCCCGCAACCGTCCCAGACGCCCCATTCTGCTGCTCGTAGGTCCCATCCGGGTGAAACATCCGCACGATGCCAGCGGTGTAGCGGGGCTGGGCCCGCCGGCCCAGAAGCTGCTCGCGCCCGGCCTCGATCGTCTGACGCGCCAACACCAGCGTCCCCTCGGCGAAGACGACCGCCCCGGAGCCGAACTCGACGTACCGACCGCGAGACACGCGGACGGTGTCGGGGCCGAGCGAGAAGAGGGCCGGGTTCGTGTACGGGTCGAGGTAGAAGGAGCGGTCCTGCAGACCATCGGACCCGTAGGTGTACACGTTCGCGGACCCCCCATCCGTGATTCCGATCCGGACAGACTCTGCGCCGGCCGTGGACTCCGGGATCGTCGAGAACTGGTACCCGTTCAGCGATCCGTCGCCGAACGAGGTCGACGAGCGTACGTCGAGATATCGGACGGAGGCGGACAAGCTTCCGGAGATCGTGAGCGCGCCCGCCGCAGGGACAGACGGGTCGAGCGCCCTCTGGGTTTGCGAGACCGTCGCGTAGGTGTCGAGCGTCTCTGTCTGGAGGCCCCATGTGCCGACGATAGCCGACCGAGTCGGTTCGACGGGTGGACTTGCCGAGTCGCACCCGGCCAACCAAAGGACGACGAGGGCAGAGGCGAGGTAGCGGACCGGCAGTGAGATCAGCGACAGCATGGGGCAGTGAGACGCGGTCCAGAAAAAAGGAGGATACCACGCTACAACGCCAACCCTATAGCCACCTCCTCAGGGCGTTGCCGCTCTCTCAGTGCGCGCGTACGGTCCATTCACGCCACCGCCCGACGAGCCCGTATGCCGCGACGCCGAACGCGACGGAGACGTTCAGCGACGCCTTGATGCCCCACTGCGGCAGCCCGACCACGAGGTCCGCCGCCGCGAGCAGGTCCGCCGTGACGCCGTCGACCTCGTTGCCGAGGACGAGCGCGAGCGGGAACGCGCTCAGCGGGACCGCCTCGGGCGGGACGGCGTCGTCCGTCCGTTCCAGCGCCGCGATCGTCGTGCCGGACGCGCGGAGGCGGGCGACGAGCGCGTGGACGTCCGGTTCGTGCGACCACGGGACGCTGTCCTGTGCGCCGAGCGCCGTCTTGGCGACGCCTCGGTGGTCCGGCAGGGCCGTGATGCCGGTGAGGTAGACGTGCGCGAGGCCGGCGGCGTCCGCCGTGCGGAAGACGGAGCCGACGTTGTGCGCCGAGCGGATGTCGTGCGCGACGACGACGACGGGGTGGGGGAGACGGTCCACGTGACGCGGGAAGGCGGGCGCGCGGCCCGAAAGGAAGTCTGCTCATGTTCGCTACGTTCCGGTCTCTCTTCCCGCCTCCCCATGTCCCGATTCTCGACCCTCGCCGTCGCCCTTCTCGGCGTGCTCCTGCTGCTGCCCGGCTGCACGACCGTCTCGCAGCTCGCCGCCCTCCGCCAGGTCGACTTCCAACTCGACAGCGTCTCGAACGCGCTCGTCGCCGGCGTCGACCTTAGCCGCGCCCAGAACGGACAGATCGGGCCCGTGGACCTCGCGCGCCTCGGCGTCGCGGCGGCGCGCGGCTCCGCCCCGCTCACGTTCAACCTCAACGTCGGCGCGACGAACCCGGCGGGCGCGACGGCTGCGGCGCAGCTCGTCTCGCTGGACTGGACGCTGTTCCTCGACGGGACCGAGACCGTCTCGGGCGTCTACAACGACACGCGCCTCATTCAGCCGGGCACGCACACGACGCTGCCGGTCGCGATCGAGGTCGACCTCGTGCGCTTTTTCGGCCGCAATGTCGGCGACCTCGCGCGGCTCGCGGGCAACGTCGCCGGCGTCCAGAGCCAGCGCCAGTCGATCCGGCTCCAGGCGCGGCCGACGATCAACACGCAGTTCGGGCCGATCCGCTACCCCGGCGTCATCACGATCGAGTTCCCCGTCGGTGGGCGGTAGCACGGTAAGGTCGGCCGTGACGGCCAGACGACGGGCTGAGGACGGCGATGTCGCCGCGGGTAGCCGCGGTGCCTGTGGGCGGTGGTCCCATCGCCGGGCGTTCGCCGGGCCGTCGCGGCGTCGCGGGAGCGGCCGACCCGAGCAGCCCGGGGCACCTCGGCGCGCGAGCCGAGTTTGCAGGGCTTCCTGCCACCGCCCGACATGTCCGAGTCGCCACGCCTCTCCTCTGGTCTCGCCCTCGCCAGCGCCGTGACGGGCGTGCTCGGCCTCACGGACCTCGCCGCTCTCGTGTTCGGCTTCAGTGTGAGGCTTTTGGGCCTGCCGGGCCTCGCCTTCCTCGTCGTCGCGGTCGTCACGGGTGGGCTCGCGCTCTGGCAGTGGCCTGCGCCGGGCGGCCGGTGGCTCGCGTGGACGGGCGTCGCCCTCGGCGTGCTCGGTCTCGCGACCCTCGCCGCGGGCGTGGTGCTGCTCGGGGGCATGAGCGCACACCACTGAGGGAGTGTCCAGAACTTTGTGTAAGCGGCCTGACCCTCTCACCCTGACCGCTTCACCCTCATGGCCATCCCCAAAGAG
>JBBSUZ010000307.1:0-3617 GCA_038233965.1 Rhodothermales bacterium
CGACCTCGTGCCCGGCTCGTTCACCGTCGAGGGCCCTGAGGACACGCCGACTGCCCTCGTCGCGCGGTTCGACGGCGACGCCGCGCCGGCATCCGCGGGACCGATCGAGGTGACAGCGCGGACGTACGGCATCAGACCCGAGGGGCCGGACCCGTACGCCGAGTGCGGCGACCCGGCGACGCCCGGCTGGCTCCGGTTCGCCGGGCTTACGGTGCGGCACACGGCCAACCGCGCGCAGTGGGGCGCCGTCTGCGCCGGGTCCGAGGGCGGGCTCGTCGAGGACGTCGCGGCCGAGTGGACGAACGGGGCGGGCGTCGACGCGTCGGGACGCGGGCACACATTCCGCCGCGTCCGGGCCGACCACACCGGGCAGATCGGGTGGATGGGGTCATGTTCGCGGTGCCTCATCGAGGACTCGCAGGCCATCGGCAACAACTGGAAGGGGCACGACCCGTTCTGGGAGGCCGGCGGCGGCAAGTGGCAGGGCACGACCGGGACGACGATCCGCAGGCACACCGCCGCCGACAACGCCGGCCCGGGCATCTGGCTCGACGGCGACAATGCCGACAACACGATCGAGGGCTGCCGCGTCGAGCGCAACCTCGTGGCGGGCATCATGCTCGAGCTTCGCACCGTCAGGACGCTCGTGCAGCACAACCTCGTGACCGACACGCGGCGGCTGCAGTGGTCGGGCACCGGCATCCTCTCGCAGGCCGCTTCGGGCAACGTCTTTGCCTTCAACACGGTCGTCGGCAGTGAGGGCACCGGCCTCTGGCTGCGTCTGGACCCCGACCGCCGCGCGCCCGACGGCGACGACGTCGTGGCCAACAACTGGATCGTCGGGAACGCGACCGGGCGCGAGGAATCCCGCGAGGTGCAACTCGAAGCCGAGAGCGCAAGGGCGTTGAACGGCTACCGGTTCGCCGGGAATGCCTACGGCAGCGTCCGAGGTGACGGGGTCCTGCGGTCGGCCTTCTACGCGTCGCCCGCCGGCGCGAGCGGGCTGCGGACCGACGTCGTGGCGGAGTGGGTGCGCGTCACGGGTGAGAGCGGCGCGACGCGGGCATCGGGCTGGCCAGATGGACGGCGCGCAGGTGGCGTGCCCGAGCAGGCGGCGGGCGCGCCGGGAGCGGACGTCCGGACGTCGGCGGGCGTCGGAGCGGACCCTCGGCTTGTCGCGCCGCGCCGCTGAGTCGATTCGACCCGCGTCCGGGTGACGTCTTCGCACGCCCTCTTCGAACAGAACCGGACGAATCCCTACGTTGGGTAGTGGAGGGGGGTGATGTGTCACCGTCCAGTTGCAAACCAGCCGGTCATAGCAGCACCGGTTTGCGAGGCCTCTCGTTTGTCCGACACGAGCAGCCCAGCTTTCGCTCCGCATGGAAACGATCTTTTTACCCGTCGACAAGCCGTTCCGGAGCCGCGTCGCCACGGCGCAGGCCCACACGGCCGTGTACCAGCGGCGGCGATGGGCGAACGCCATCGCGCTCGCGTCCGTCGAGATGATGGGGCTGGCCGTGTCGCTGTTCGTGGCCGGATGGGTCCGGCAGTTCGTGACGGGCGAGACGGGGATGAGCCTCGGCCCGACGTGGAGCGTCGTGCCGCTGTACCTCGTGGTCGCGGCGGCGGTCCGGCTGCTGCCGGGCTGGGGCCTCGGGGCCGTCGAGGAGCTCCGCCGCATCGTGCTCGTCCTGCTGAGCGTGTTCGCGCTCGCGGCCGTCGGGATGTGGCTCGGGCACACCAACGCGTCCGTCGACAACGTCTCGAGCCGCCTCGCGCTCGCGCTCGCCGGCGCCGTGTCAATCGTGCTCGTGCCGCTCGCCCGGACCAAGATGAAGGCCGTCCTGATCCGCCAGGACCGCTGGGGCGTCGGGGCCGTCGTGTACGGCGCGGGGCCGGCCGGCGCGCGCATCGTGCGCCAGCTCCACGAGGAGCGCGGCATCGGCTACACGCCCGTCGCCGTGTTCGACGACGACCCGGCGCGCTGGGGCGACTTTCTCGACGTCGTCGAGATCGTCGGCGGGACGGACCGGATCGCGCCCGAGGCGTCGGTCGCCTTCCTGGCCCTGCCCGAGGCCGAGCGTGAGCACCAGGTGGCGCTGCTCGAGGGCCCGCTCGCGTGCTACCGCACCGTCGTCGTGATCCCGGACCTGTTCGAGGCCCCGAGCCTGTGGGTCCGCCCCAGAGACTTTGCCGGCGTCCTCGGGCTCGAGCTGACGTCCACGCTGACGCGGCGGACGCCGCGGTTCGTCAAGCGCGCCGTGGACCTGCTCGCCATCCTCGCCGCCGCGCCGGTCTGGATGCCGCTCGTCGGCCTCGCCGCACTCGCGGTCTACCTCGGCGACCGGCAGTCGCCGTTCTACTCGCAGGAGCGCATCGGCGAGGGCGGCCGGCCGTTCCGCACGCGCAAGCTCCGCACGATGGTGCCCGACGCCGAGGCCGTCCTCGCCCGCGCCCTCGCCGAGGACCCGGCGCTGCAGGACGAGTGGGACACGACGTTCAAGCTCGAGCACGACCCGCGCATCACGCGCGTCGGCGCCCTGCTCCGGCGGACGAGCCTCGACGAGCTGCCGCAGCTGTTCGACGTCCTCCAGGGCACGATGAGCCTCGTCGGCCCGCGCCCGCTCCCGCGGTACCACCACGAGGACCTGCCCGCGCGCGTCCGCGACCTCCGCGAGCGCGTCCGTCCCGGCATCACCGGCCTCTGGCAGGTGAGCGGCCGCTCGGACGCCGGCAACGTCGGGATGGAGCGCTGGGACCCGTACTACGTCCGCAACTGGTCGCTCTGGCTGGACGTCGTGATCCTCGTGCGGACGGTCCAGGTCGTCTTCAAGGGCTCCGGCGCGTACTGAGGCCGTCGGCGGTTCGGGGGCGGCGAGTGGGCCGTCGCGTTGTGCCTTGCCGGCGGACGGGCGCGGGCCTAACCTGTGCCCTCAGCCCCCATCGCCCGATGTTGGAATCCCCGCACGTGGGCCGCCCGGCCGTGCTCCGCCTCGCCTGCCTCGCCCTGGTGTGCGTCGCCGCGCTCGTGCCCGCACGGGCCGACGCGCAGGCGTTCGGGCGCAACAAGATCCAGTACGCCGGCTTCGACTGGCACGTGCTCCGCACGGACCACTTCGACGTCTACTACTACCCCGAGGCCGAGGCCCTCGCGCGCATCGGCGCCGCCGAGGCCGAGGCGCAGTACGCCGTCCTCTCGAACCGCTTCACGACGAGCCTCGTCGAGCGCGTCCCGATCGTCTTCTACGCGACCAACCTCCACTTCAAGGAGACCAACATCACGCCGGGCTTCATCCCGGACGGCGTCGGCGGCTTCTTCGAGTTCCTCAAGGGCCGCGTCGTGATCCCCGCCGACGGCAACCTCGGGCGCTTCCGCCGCGTGATCCGCCACGAGATGGTGCATGTGTTCACGTTCAACCGGCTCACGCGCGTCCTCCGCGACCACCGGACGCCCGGCGAGCGGCAGCTTCCGCTGTGGTTTACGGAAGGCCTCGCCGAGTACTGGTCTGGCGAGCCGGACATGCAGCACGAGATGATCCTCCGCGACGCCGTCGCGTCCAACTCGTTCGTCCCGCTCCACGACCTCGACCGCATCGCGGGCACGTTCACGATGTACA
>JBBSUZ010000308.1:0-3591 GCA_038233965.1 Rhodothermales bacterium
CCACGGGTCCCTGTCCGAGGCGTAGGGCTTCGACGGCCCAGTGGAGCGTGAGCGTCGTTTTGCCTACGCCGCCCTTCTGGGCGAGAGTCGCGATTGTCATCATGCTGGGGCAACAGCTTGTCAGCTTGACATCAAAATAACCAGAACCTGATGTCATGCAACGGCGACGTGCAGAATGTGGGGTGCATGGTGGCGGCGGTGTCTCGGGGGCGAACACCGCCACCACCACGCATCGCCCCAAGAACATGGAACAGAAGACGACCGCACCTCGCAGCGGGAACTCAGATGACGCCGCGCAGGCGCGGAGCAGAGCGGGGGAGTCCGTCGCCCGGACTGTCGCGGATCGCCTCGGCTCGGGACGAGCCGTACAGGCGAGCGACCTCTTCTCGCTCGCCGCCGAGGCGTTCGGCGGGACGCTCGCCGAGGGTGCGTTCTCGCCCCGCGACGCTTACGACGCCGCCGAACTCGGCCTCCACCTCTGCCTGCTTCGAGGCGCACCTCTTCCCGAGAGTCCGGGCGCCTTCCGCGAGGCGCTCGCCGACGCCCAGCGCCTCGCGGAGCTCCTGCCCACGCAGACACGGCGGACGGCTGAGCAGAACGACTTCCAGCAGTTCTCGACGCCGGCGCCCTACGCAGCGCTCTGCGCGTGGATCAGCGGGGTGAGGGAGAGGGACCGAGTGATCGAGCCTTCGGCTGGCACCGGAGCGCTCTGCGCGTTCGCACTCGCTGCCGGCGCCTCGGTCCACGCCAACGAGTTGTCCGGCCGCAGAGCAGACCTCCTGAGCGTTCTGCTGCGTGAGGCCGGGCAAGATCCGGAAAGGGCGCTCACGCGAGAGAACGCAGATCATCTCGACGCTGTGCTCCCGGTGAGCGTCCGCGCAGACATCGTGCTCCTGAACCCGCCCTTCAGCCAAACGGCCGGGCGCCTCGGACAGCGCCGCGTCCCGACGGTCGGGACAGAGCACGTGCTCCAGGCGCTTCGTCGCCTCTACCCCGGCGGGCGCCTCGTCGCCATCCTCAGCGCCGGAGTTGAACGCAGCAAGATGACGCACAGAGCGTTCTTCGAGACCATCCAGTCGAACCCGTTCTGCCTTAGAGCGGACCTCGAAGTCAGCGGGTCTGTCTACCGACCAAACGGAACGTCGGTCAGAACGCGACTGCTCGTCGTGGACCGCACGCCGGCGAGTAGGGCAGGGGAGAGGCTCTCGGTCGAGACGCTCGCTGAGGCTGTGGACTTGCTCGGAGCCATCCGAAACCCAAAAGACCGACGCATAGGCATACCGGCACTCTGATTCTTGGACGGTTTGCGCCGCCGTAGTTCGTCTACGAAGCTGAGCCGCGGCGGCCTCCAGTCAAACTGCGAAAAGCGCCGTTTTCCGGACATACCGCCCTCGCTTAAAAGACAGGGCGCACGGCCGCGATGACGTGCCGCACCTAGTGGTCCGGGCCACGTCCCGCTCGGCTGCACGAACAAATTGCCCCCGCTGCCGATGTTGGCCCAGACCGTGCGACCACCGACGTGATACAGACCCCTCACAGCTCAACTAAGGGGAGCGAAGGCGGGCAGGATGGGTTCGTACCCACTCACCTCGGCAGCGGGATGCCTGCCCCGGCCGGTCGCGCGCCGCCGGCGAGGTCGACCGTCGCCCGGAGCAGCACGCGCCGCCCGAGCGAGGCCACGCGCTCCTCCTGCACGTACGCCGCCGTCTCGGTCGTGCGCACGCCGAGGTTCTGGTCCAGCAGGTCCGCCGCGGCGAGCTGGAGGCGGACGCGCCCACCCACCATCGTCCGCGTGAGCTCGGCCCCCCACAGCGGCACGCGCGCCGTGCCGCCGGCGAGGCCCGAGGCATAGGCCGTGTAGTCGAACGTCGTCCGTAGCGTCCAGCCCGCCGTGGGCGTCCAGCCGAGCTCGGTGTAGGCCGTCCGGTCCAGCGTTGTGCGGCCCGCCCGGTCGGCGAGCGAGTAGGCCGCCGTGCCGAGCGCGAGCCGCGCGCCGACGCGCACGTCCACACGGTCGGTGTTCTTGTTCTGGAGGCTGAGGTCGAACCCGCTGCGCGTCGTCGTGGATGTGTTCTCGGCGGCGTTGACGAGGTCGGTCCCGATGCGGACGTTCGTGTTGGCCGAGGCGTTGACGGTGCTCCGGAGTGCGCGGACAGGCGTCAAGAGCGAGGCCGTCGCCGTAGCCGTCCACGCGCCGCCGGCGTTAACGGGCGTCGTCGTCTGGCGCAGCCGGTCGTCGACGGTCCGCGAGGTCGTGATAGCGTCGGCGGTGTAGGAGGCGCGGGCGAAGAGGAAGACGTTGGTGAACGTGAACTGGTCGAAGCTGAAGTAGCGCGCGTTGACGCTGTGCGCGACCTCGGGCCGCAGCGCGGGGTTGCCGACGTAGACGTCGAGCGGGTCGCGGACGTCGGGCACGGGCTGGAGCTCGCGCAGGCTCGGCTCGCGCGTCGAGGCCCGGTAGCTCAGCTCGGCGTTGCGGCCCTGCGCGGGCTGGTAGGCGACGGTCGCGGAGGGCAGCAGGCGGAGCGTCCGGAAGTCGATGCCGTCCTCGAGGCCACCGACCGAGCCCGAGAGGCGCGTCCGCTGGAGGTTCAGGCCCGCGTTGAAGCGCCACTTTTCGCGGGTGTCGCGGAGGTCGAGGCCGACGGTCTCGCGGCGCAGCGTCCGGTCCGAGGCGAGGCTGAGCGCGGGCAGCACGGTGCCCGTCTCGCGGTCCGTGACGGTCCGGTCCTGGCCGCCGGTCTCGACGCGGCCCTCGGTCCGGAGCTGGAGCGCGCGCGTATCGCCGAGCGGCTGCGTGACGAGGAGCGAGGCTGCCCGCTCGACGGCGTCGCTGTGGCTGGCCTGCGTCTGCCGGATGGCCTGGGCCGTGGCCGTGCCGTCGGGCGCGAAAAAGCGGGCGTCCGAGTCCAGCGTGCCGTCGGTGCGCGCGTCGGTGACAGCCGCCGTCGCCTCAGCGACGATGCTGCGGCCGGCCGGCAGGCGGCGGCGGTAGGTGACGCGGGCGTCTCCGGCGACGTCGCGGCCGTCTTGGTCGGTGAGCGTCGTGGCCGCGTTCTGGGGCCGGCCGTCGGCCCCGAGGGCCGTCCGGTCGGTGGTCGCGCGCGTGGCGGTGTCGGTCGTACGGAGCCCTGAGCGCACGCGGACGTCGTGGCCCTCAGCGAACGCGTAGCGGCCGTCCAGCGAGAGACGGTGCCCGGTGCGGCGGTCGTCCTGCGACCCCGTCTCGTCGAGGCGCGACGAGAGGCCGGCCCCGAGCGCGCGCAGCTGCGCGAGCGTCCGGTCGCGGTCGGTCTCGACGCTGTTGCCGAAGTAGCTGCCGCGCAGCGAGCGCGTCGGGCTGAAGTCGTGGCCGGCGTTGACGCCGCCGGACCACGTCTGCGAGAAGCCGTCGCCCGCGCCGTCGCTCGCGCCGTCGCTGAGGGGGACGCCGCCGAGGCCGCCGAAGCCGCCGCCCCCGCCGCCGCCCCCAAACCCGACCAGGCCGCCGCCGCCGCCACTCAGCGCGCGCGGCCCGCCCGCAAAGCCGATGGCCTCGCCGACCGAGAAGCCCTGCCGGTTGACGTTGTTGGCGTTGGCGAGGACGGAGAG
>JBBSUZ010000309.1:0-3580 GCA_038233965.1 Rhodothermales bacterium
CAGGCGAGCGCAGTCGAAGGATCTCTGCCGAGCACAGCCACCTGACAGCGCATAGACCTGGGCCATACGCTCGGCAGAGATCCTTCGACAGGCTCAGGATGACGTTGGAGACAGGTTTTCGGTTCACCAAACAGTTTCTCAATACGTGTTCAACCCTGCACGCCCACCGCCTCCAAGACGGCGTCGGCGGCGACGCGGCCGGTCTCGGCGGCGCCGTTCATGTAGCCCTGGAACTCGGCCGAGCAGTGCTCGCCGGCGAAGAAGACGGTCCCCACCGGGGCGGCGATGACGTCGCCGAAGGCGGTCGTCTGGCCGGGGCGGTAGCAGGCGTAGGAGCCGCGCGTGAACGGGTGCGTCGGCCAGTGGAAGCGGCCCGTGCGGCCGGTCTGGGCGGCCGCGACGCCCGGGAACGCGCCCTCGACGCCGGGCATGAGCCGCGCGACCTGCGCCTCGGCCGTCCCCGCGCCGACGTCGAGGCCCGCCTGCCCGCCCGAGAACAGCGTGAGCCCGCCGGCCGCGCCGGGCTGGAGCTGCGCGTTGTCCCAGCAGAGTTGGAACGCGGCGTCCGTCATACACTCGCCGTTGTGGCCCTGCGCGCGCCACGGCCGCGCCGACGTCCCGGCAAACAGCTTCGCGTTCGTGCCGTAGCCGAGCTCCCGGATCGCGCGCTGCTTCTCGGCCGGCCAGCCCATCGCCGCCGTGTCGACGTCGCGGAGCATCGTGAACGGCAGCGCCAGCACGACGACATCCGCGTCGACGTCGTGGGCGGTCGCGCCGGACTCGAACGTGAGGCGGATGCCCTCGCCCCGCGGACGCATCGCCGCGAGCCGCTGCCCGGTCTCGATCTGCCCCGGCAGGCGCGCCGCCAGTTCGGTCACGACGCGCTCGTTGCCTCCAATGACCTTGAACCGCTCGTCGCTGTCGCCGAACGGCGCGAAGCCCGTCTCCGTCGACGTCCCGATGAGCGTGACGAGGTTGAGGGCGGACTGCTCGCCGGCGTCGAGGCCGTACTCGGTGACGTACGCGACGTCGAGGAGCGAACGGATCATGCCCGTCGCGCCGAGCCGGTCGAGGTACTCGGCGACCGAGAGGCGGTCCAGCAGCGCCGCGCCGTCGCCGTCGGCCGCGGCCTGTTCCGCGACGAGTCGGGGGACGAGCGGGACGAACGCAGCGACGACCTCGGATTCGGGGATCTGCCGGCCGCCGAAATAGAAGGCGTGATGCGCGTTCTCCTCGGCGCCCGAGGCGCGGTCCGAGAGCGCGAGCCCGAACGCGGACGCGAGCGCGATCAGGTCGGCGTGGCCCGTGTCGATGAACTCCCCGCCGAGCTCGGTCGTGAGGCCCGGCCCCATGAGGTCGGTCGCGGTGTGCATGCGCCCGCCGGTGCGCGGCGACGCCTCGTAGACGGTCGCGCGGACGCCGCGGCGCTGCATCCGGTAGGCCGCGTTGAGCCCCGCCATCCCGCCGCCGACGACCACGACGCGGGCGTCGGAGCGGAGGCGCGCCGCCGGGGCGCAGCCGGCGAGCGCCGGGCCGAGGGCCAGACCGGCGAGGCCCGCCCCGGCGACGCCGAGGAACGAGCGGCGGTCCAGCCGCGCTGCGGTGCGCACGGCGGCGCGGGCCCGGGCGATCTCGACGGCCTCGTCGGGCGGCGGACCACTGGCGGACGTCGCGGCGGCGAGGCGGGCGGCGCGGCGGAGCGCGTCGAACAGGGGCGTGCGGGCGGACATGACGCGAGGGGCGGGCTCGAGGCGAGAGTAGCACCCGGCGCACGAACCGCGGCGGGTGCGTCTCAGGAAAGCCCGGAGCGGGCTCGGGCAGGGCCGTACCTTTTGCCCTTTACGCCGCCCGAAACCGGGCGTGCTCACTGTGCGGGCCGCGCCCGCCGCTCCCCTTCCCGATGGACACCCTCGTCATCCAGGGCGGCCGCCCGCTCCGCGGCCAGCTCCACGTCGGCGGCTCGAAGAACACGATGCTCCCGCTGATGGCCGCCGCCCTCCTCGCCGACGGCGTCACGACCATCCGCAACGTCCCGGCGCTCCACGACGTGCTGACGTTCTCGAACGTCCTCCGCGTGACGGGCTGCCGCGTCTCGTTCGCGCCGGACGAGAACCCGGACACGCCGGACGTGATGACGATCGACGCGACGAACCTGCACCACTACGAGGCGCCGTACGACCTCGTCAACAAGATGCGGGCGTCGTTCTACATGCTCGGGGCGCTGCTCGGGCGCGGCGGCAAGGCCAAGGTGTCGCTGCCCGGCGGCTGCGCGGGGGGCCCGCGGCCCTTGGACCTCCACCTCAAGGCGATGGTCGCGCTCGGGGCCGAGATCACCGAGCGCCACGGCTACGTCTACGCCAAAGCACCCGGCGGCCGCCTGAAGGGCGGCACGATCCGCTTCGAGCCGTCGACCGTCGGCGCGACGATCAACTTCATGCTCGCCGCGGTCACGGCCGAGGGCGAGAGCCGCATCGAGAACGCCGCCGCAGAGCCGGACGTCGTCGTCTTCGGCCAGATGCTCCAGCAGATGGGGGCGGACATCGACGGGCTCGGCACGGACACGATCACGATCCGCGGCGTCGAGAAAATGAACGCGGTCGACTTCACCAACTGCCCGGACCGCATCGAGTTGGGGACGTACATGATCGCCGCGGCCATCGCGGCCGAACCCGGCGAGACGGTCCGTATGACGGGCGCCAACCCGGACCACCTCGGCGACGCCTTCCTCGACGCCTTCCGCGCGACGGGCGTCCCGTTCACGCTCGGCGACGGCACCGTCGACGTCACCGGCGTCGATTCCATCCAGCCCGTCTCGGTCGAGGCGACGCCCTACCCCGGCTTCCCGACCGACCTCCAGGCGCAGTGGACGGTCATGATGACGCAGGCCGCGGGCCCGTCGACGGTTCGCGACGCCGTCTACTCGGACCGCTTCAAGCACATCCCCGAGCTGCGCCGCCTCGGCGCGGACGTCCGGGTCGAGGGCGACACGGTCCAGATCGGTGGCCTCGAAGACAGCGGCGACGGGCAGCCGCGCCGCCTCTCCGGCGCGACGGTGATGAGCACGGACCTGCGGGCCAGCGTCTCGCTCGTGCTCGCGGGCATGGTCGCCGAGGGCGAGACCGAGGTCCTGCGCGTGTACCACCTCGACCGCGGCTACGAGAACCTGGAGGGCAAGCTCTCGCGCGCCGGCATCGAGATCGTCCGCTCGACCGACGACGAGGAGCAGCCCGCCGAGTAGCGTCTCAGGCCGGCGACGGGACCTCGCCCGCGAGGCCGTCGCCGGTCACGACCGGCTCGGCCTCCGGCACGACGGCCCCGACGATCGTCCGCGCGTCGGCCCGGCCGGGGACGTCGGCGTCGACCTTGTGCCACGCGACGCGGACGGAGCGCGTGCGGCCGGTCGCGGCGTCCGCAAGGGTGTGGCGGGCGAGGAACGGCGCGTCGCCGGGGTACCAGAACCACGCCGTGAACGCAGCCCGGTCGGCGTCCGAGAGCCCGAGCGCGGACGTGACGGCGGCGAAGTGCGGGACGTCCGGCGCCGTCCGGCCGGTGAGCGCGCGGGCGCCGCCGGACCACCGGC
>JBBSUZ010000310.1:0-3564 GCA_038233965.1 Rhodothermales bacterium
ATCCGGCGCAGGCCGGGCAGGATCTTGGCGGGCTCGGCGTCCTGCGTGGCGAAGGCGAACGGGACGCCGGCAGCGGCGAGCGCCGCCGGGCTGTCCTCGGCGCGTCGGACGGCCGCGCGGCGCTCAGCCGTCAGCGCGGCGCGGTCGGAGGGCAGGTCGCGGAACGAGCGCACGGGGCGGCTCTGGACGCTCGCGACGCCGCCGGATGGCGGCAGGTCGAGCCCGCGCGAGAGGCTATCGAGCGCGACCGTGTCGGGCAGTGCGAGCGGCGCGAAGACGGAGGCGCGGGCCTCACGCAGGCGGCTCGCGACGGGCGTGGCGTCGGTGAGCCCGGCGAGGATCGGCGACACCTGGACGTCGCGGGCCAGCCCGAGCGCGCGGAACGCGTCGAGCGGCGACTCGGCGAGGAGCACGAGGCGGCGGTCGCCGGCCACGACCGGCGCGAGCGCGTCGAGGGCGGCGTCGAAGCGCGGGCGCTCGCCGCCACGGGCGACGCCCTCGGTCCGGGCCGTGCGGCGGCGGGCGTTCTCGAACGCCTCGCGGAAGACGGCGGCGACGCCCATCGGCGTCGTCGGGTACACGCCCGAGGCCGTCTCGAGGCGGGCGACGAGCGCGAGCGGGCCGGTCAGGATCAGGTCCTGCGCGGTCTCGTTGCGGCCGGTCGGGCGCAGGAGGACCACCGATCCCGTCCCGCTCAGCAGGCCGCCGCGCGGCGCGACGTGGGCGGCCCCGAATCCGAGCGCGCGGAGCGCGGCGATGCGCGAATCCGTCGGGTCGAAGAGCGTGCGGACGTCGCGGTCCGGCGTCACGCCCGCCCGTTCGCGCGGCGGGTCGCCGCGGTTGCCCGTGTAGCGCTCCGGGTCCGCCGGCTTCGGCACGCCCTCGAGGCCGAGCGCGTCGACGAAGCCGGCGTAGACGGTGAACGAGTCGGCCCGGAGGACGTCGGCGTCGGGCGGGATGCGCAGGTCGCGGCCGACGGCCTCGATGCGGCCGTCGCGGACGAGGACGGTCGCGCGGTCCAGCACGCGGCCGGGCGCGACGACGACGCGGGCGTCGACGATGGCGGCGGCGCGGCTGACGGCGCGGAGCGGGGTGTCCGCCGTAACGCCGCCTCGCTGAGCGAACGCGGGTGTGGCGACGAGGACGGCACAGAGAACGGCGAGCGGGACGCGCATCGGCAGCGGGTGGAGACCCCGCGAAGGTACCCGCATCTCCGACCTCACGACGCGGCGAAGACGCCCCACTCGCGCGCCATCGTCGCCGCGGCGGGCGTGACGATCTGGCCCGGCGTGATCCGGATCGTGCGCCGGTGCAGGCGCGCCTGGCGGACGTCCGTCTCGGTCACGACGCGGCGGGGGACGACGAGCGCGCCGGCGGCGTCGCCCGGTGCGTCGGCGTCGGGGAGGGCCATCGCGTCGGCGTCGGGCCACGTCGTCTGGGCGAGCCAGCGAGCCGACTCAGGGCGGCCCGCGGCGAGCCAGAGGGCGCGGTCGACGTCCAGCCCGGCGTCCGTCCCGGCCTCGACGGGCACCTTGAGCGCGATCAGTCCGATCCCGACGACGGCCGTCACGTCGACACCCCACGCGCGGCTCAGGCCGGCGGGCAGCACCAGGCGCGACGTGACGCGCTCGGGCGCCGGTGCGGGCATCGCGCCGACCGGGCCGACGAGACGCAGGCCGTCCAGCGGGGCGCCGAACAGCGTGTCGAGCACGAGCCGCGCCGCCGAGCCGGCCGCGACCGGGACGAGTGCGACATCCCGACCGTGGCGGACGACCCGGACGCGCTCGGTCCCGCGCAGCGGCGCGCCGAAAAGCGCGAGCGCGTCGGCTGGCGCCAGGACGGCGTGCGATGCGACTGGACAGACCGCGAGCGCGTCCGGCCGGGGCAGCGGCGGCGTGGCGCGGGTCATGCCCGGCCGGGCGCGCCGGGCAGGAAGCGGGCCTCGACGTCCAGGATCTTCTGGACGCGCGCGGCGTGGCGGCCGCCCTCGAACGCGACTCCGAGAAACTCGGCGAGCACGCGCCGGCACGTCTCGACGCCCATCGTGCGGCTGCCGAGCGTGAGCACGTTGGCGTCGTTGTGGGCGCGCGCGTTGAAGGCCGAGAAGACGTCCGGGCACAGCGCGGCGCGGACGCCCGGCAGCTTGTTCGCCACCATCGCCGAGCCGACGCCGACGCCGTCGATCATGACCCCGAAGCGGACCTGCCCGAGGTGCACGAGCCGGGCGACGCCGTATGCGAAGTCCGGGTAATCGACCGCCGCCTCCGAGTCCGTCCCGACGTCGACCACGGTCCAGCCGAGGCTGCGTGCGTGGTCCGCGATGGCCGCCTTGTAGGCGAAGCCGGCGTGGTCGCAGCCGAGCGCGAGCGTTTTGGGGGGAGCGGCGAGCGGCGAGTGGGCAGCGGGGGACGACGGCACTGCGCTCGTCTTTGCACCACCCGCTCCCTGCTGGCCGCTCCCTGCTCCCGGGGTCAGCGCGACGCCTTTCGCCTTCGCGGTGTCGCGGGCCTGCGCCGTGACGAGCGCGCCGGACGGAACGGGGACGGACGTCTGCCCGGCCGCGAGCGCGGCGAGGACGGTCTGTTCGGAGATGAGCGGTCGAGAAGCCATGCGCCCAAGTTAGCCGCGCGCGGGTGCTGCTGGCGTCGCAGCCACGGGCGACGTGAGCCAGCGCCGGATGGTCGGGTAGACGTCCTCGCCGAGCAGCTCGAAGTGGTGGACGCCCGCGGCGACGTACAGGTGGTCCGGGAGGAAGCCGAGGTCGAACGCGGCGTCCGCGTGGCGGCCCATGGCGCTCTCGACCGGCACGAGGCCGTCGCCCAGGAGGCGGTCGGCGAGCGCGCCGGGCGTGGCCGACGTTGTCGCCGCGATGGCGAACGCCTCGACGTCGGCGGGGAGCGGCAGCGGGCGGCGCGGGTCCGGGCGGCCCTCGAAGCGGTCGTGGTAGCGCCAGTCGGCGTCGAGGAGCAGGCCGTAGCGGAGGTCCGTGATGCCGGCCGAGCGGATGTGCCCGAGGCCCGCGAGCGGGGACGAGACCCGCGTCCGGAGCAGGAGGCGGTCGAGGCGGTTGCCCGCGCGCTCGACCGGCGAGCCGTGGTGCGGCGTCCCGAGAAAGACGATGCGGGTGAGCGCCCGTCGCCACGCCGCCTCCGGCGCGGCCTGTGCGATGGCGCTCCGCGCGACGAGCCCGCCCATGCTGTGGCAGAGGAGCGTGAGCGAGCGGACCGGCACCGGCCAGCCGTCGACGAGCCGCTCGAGCAGGGCGTTGAACTCGCGGCCGTTCGTCGAGATGTGGCGGCCGGTGTTGTAGTGGAGGTAGACGGCGGTGACGCCCGCGTCGCGCTCGAGCGCGGCCCCGTGGTCGTGGCCCGAGTCCGTCGTCCACTGGCGGTCGTTCATGCACAGCCCGTGGGCGAGCACGAGCACGTCCGGCGACGCGTCGGGGATGTCGGGCGCGTCGAGGTCGAGCACGACGCCGTCGCGGCGCAGGCGCATCCGGATGGCGAGCGGGTTGCCTGCCGCCTCGAGGCCGTCGCCGATGACGCCGTTGAGCGCGGCCACGAG
>JBBSUZ010000311.1:0-3564 GCA_038233965.1 Rhodothermales bacterium
GGGGGCCGCCGGGGGGGGGGGGGGGGGGGGGTGGTCACACACCCCCCCCCCCGGGGGGCCGCGCCCGGCCGGGCGCCCCCCCTCTGGACGACGACACGGAGCCCGGGTTACCGGACGACCGTGAAGCGCTGCGACGACGCGACGCCGCCCGACGCGCGGACGACGTAGACGCCCGCCGGCAGCGCCGACACGTCGACCGAGAACGCCTGCTCGGCCGAGACCGGGCCGTCGTGGACGACCGCCACGCGGCGGCCGAGCGCGTCGTAGACCGCGACCGACACCGGCGCGGTGCTGGCCGTGCGGAGCGTGAACGAGGCCGTGCCCGAGGCGGGGTTCGGCGCGACCAGCGAGAGGCCCTCCGCGGCGCGGGCGAGGCCGTCCTCACCCGCCGTGCTCGGCGTCACCGTCGTGTTGAACTTCGTGACGTCGAAGAACACGTTGCCGATCGAGACGACCATGAAGCGGCCGATCGACGTCGCCGTGTTCGGGATCACGACGTCGGCCGAGCCCGAGTTGGGCGTCGACGCGAGCAGCGTCGTGAACGTCCCGCCGCCGTCGGCCGAGTAGCGGATCTCGACGGTCTCGACATCGACGCCGTCAGCGTCGGGCATGCCCGCGTCGTCGAGGACGTCCGTGTTGGCGACGTCCCACGTGATCGTCTGCGTCGAGCCGCCGGCGAGCGTGCTCGCCGCGGCCGGCGACGTGATGACGAACGGCCCGGCGAGCGCGTCCGAGATGACCGTGACCGTGACGTCGCCGATGGCCCCGCCGCCGGCGCGGTTGTCGCGCACGGTCAGGCGGAAGTTGAGCGTGCGGTTGTCCCTCGGGAGGGCCTCCCCGACGGCGGGCACGCTGCCGGCGAGCAGGCGCGAGAACTGCGGGAAGGTGCGCGACGGGCTCGACGTCGCGACGAAGCTGCGGAAGAACGGCGGCCCCGTGGGGACGCCGTTGACGGCGGGGGCACCGCCGGGGTTGGCTCCGCGGTCGAACTCCTCCCAGATGTAGCTCAGCGACGCCGGCGTCGCGTCGGTCGCGACACCCGTGAGGATGAAGGGCGTGCGGGCCGGGATCGTGATGCCGGTCGGGGCCGTCACGACCGGGATGTCGTTGCCGGTCGGGGTGGCGGTGCCGCAGGTGCTGCCGCCGCCGGTCTGGAGGAAGCCCGTGATCTGCTGGAGCGAGATCGCGTGGAAGAGCGGGTCCGAGAAGGTCTGGATGTTGTGGGTCGCGCAGATGCCGGCGTAGGCCATGATCGTGGAACCCGAGCCCGGCTCGTAGGCGGACGACGCCGAGCGGTTGCCGCCGCCGCAGCTGCTCGCGGTGCCGTTGAAGCTGTGGCTGCCGCGGAACTGGTGGCCCATCTCGTGTGCGACGTAGTCGATGTAGAACGCGTCGCCGACGGGGTTGGGCGAGCCGGTGATGCCGCTCGCCTTCTGGCTGTCGCTGCAGACGACGCCGAGCCCGGCGAGGCCGCCGCCGCCGGTCGAGAAGTTGTGCCCGATGTCGTAGTTGGCCGCGCCGATCGTCGCGTTGATGTACGCCTGGTTCTCGTCGATCAGGATGTTCGCGTCGTCGTTGGTGAACGGGTCCGTCGACGGGTTGGTGAAGATGAGCTGGTCGTTGTTGGCGATCAGGATCAGGCGGACGGCGAGGTCGCGCTCGTAGACCTGGTTGACGCGGTTGATGGCGACAGCCTGGGCCGCCTGTGCGCCGGCGACGGTTCCGCCGAAGCGCGCCGTGTACTCGCCCGTCGCGGCGAGGGCGAGGCGGTACGTGCGGAAGACGGTGCCGTTGGAGGTCGTCGGGGCGAGGAGCGTGGCCGGGCCGTCGGCGGCGCCGTCGGGGCCGTCGCGGAGGACCTCGGCGGCGCGGGCCGCGCGCTGCTCGTCGCTCATGAGGGCGTCGGCGGCGTAGTACGCGAGGTACGTGTCGGTCGTCGCCTGCGCGTACGGGTCGACGTAGACCGTGCCCGAGGGCGTCGTGGCCATGGCGGCGAAGCCGGCCGGCGTGAGGCTGAAGCGGGCCGTGGCCGAGGCCACGTCGCGGCCCTGCCCGAGGTAGGTCCGGATCTCGGGGTAGCGCGCCTGGAGGCCCGGCGCCATCACGGGCGACTCGACGACGCGGAACCACATCGTCCCGCCATCGGGCATCGGCACCGGCACGTCGACGCCGCCGTCGACGCCGCGGCCGGGGGCGGCCTCCAGCGGTGCCGTCGCGAGGCGGGCGGCCATCGCGGCGCGGTTGAGCAGGAGCGCGCGCGAGGCGGTCGTGGCGGTTGCGGGCGCGCCGAGCGCAGCGCGCGAGGCGACGTCGGACCACAGGCCGTCGCTCTGAGCGCGTGCGGCGGGGACGAGGAGGCAGACGGCGGCGGCGAACGCCCCCAGACGGGTCAGAAGCGGCATGTGGAGTGCTGGTCAGAAGGAAGGAGACCGAAGAGTACGGCGAACGCGGCGCGAAGTCAGCCCTGTGAGCGACTTCGCGCCGCGTTCTGTGGCGGGTGCGAGATGGAGCGGCCGAGGTGGCTAGCGGCCCGGCGGGACGCCGAGGATGGCGTCGATCGAGCCCGTCGTGACCGAGTGGTACGTCGGCCGGGCGCGGGCGTAGATCTGCTGGGCCATGGGCCGGCCCCAGTCCGTCGCCGCGAGGTCCGTGAAGAGCGGCTTGATGTACTTGCGGCGGCCCTGGCGCGTCAGGAAGGACTCGAGCGCCGGGAAGGCGGGCTCGTAGCGGTTGCGGATCGCGACGCGCAGCCACGAGAAGAGGACCTCGGAGTTGCCTGAGGCCGAGAGCCGGAACGCGCGGTCGAGGTCGGCGAGGCGCGCGGCGGGGAGCGTCTCGGGGAGCGCCTGCAGGAAGCGGATCCACTGCGGCGTCGCCCAGCCCGCGGTCTCGAGCGACGCGGCGGCCGCGCCGCCGGCGAAGGCCGCCGCCGCGGCGTCGGAGCGGGCGAGGAGGGCGGACTGGATCGCCGGCACGTTGTCCGGCAGGCCGGGCTCGTACATCCACTGCTCGGGGCGGACGGCGGCGCGGGCGGCGGGGTCCCCGTTCCAGAGGGTCGCGTCCATCTCGGCGAGCAGGCCCGCCGTCGTCATCGAGCCGAAGGCGTTGCGGTCGAAGTAGCCGCGCAGGAACGCGTCGAGGCGCGGGCGCCCGACGACCGACTCGACGGTGTAGAGGAAGGCGGCGCCCTTCTCGTACGGGACGGACGTGAAGCCGTCGTCCGGGTCGCGGCCCTCGAGGTTCACGTGCAGGATCTGGTCGGCGGGCGGCAGCGTCGCGAGCTCCTCCACGAGCTCGGCGCGGCCGAGCTGGCGCAGCATGTCGGCCCGCTCGCGGCCGTAGACGGCCTCCATGATGCGGTTCTCGAAGTAGACCGTAAAGCCCTCGTTGATCCAGAAGTCGGACCACGTCGCGTTGGTGACGAGGTTGCCGGACCACGAGTGGGCGAGCTCGTGCGCGACGAGGCTCACGAGCGAGCGGTCGCCGGCGAGGACGGTCGGCGTGGCGAAGGTCAGCGTCGTGTTCTCCATGCCGCCGAAGGGGACGCTCGGCGGGAGGCCGAGA
>JBBSUZ010000312.1:0-3540 GCA_038233965.1 Rhodothermales bacterium
GCGGGACCACCCGACCGCGCCGCCGCCGCTCGCGCTGAGCGACGCGCCGCACCCGCTCGCCGACGCGGAGCCCGTCGAGCGGGCGCTGGCCGGGCTCCGCCTGCACGCCGCCCGCCTCGCCGCCCTCGCCCTGTCCGACCGCCTCGCCGAGCCCGTCGCGGCTCGATCCGTCCGCCTCGCCGCCTGATGCTCCGTCCAAGAACCCCCCGCCCGAGCGCCCATCGCGAGAATGAGGCCGTGGCCATACAAAACGCTGGTGACTCGCTCCGGGGCACTCCGGCTGTCCCCCTCATCGAGGGGGACAGTTTGGCTGCGCCACGCAAGCCGGTCAGAATAGCGTCCCATGCGCGCGGCAAAGCGGGGGGTTCTGATTCTGACGCGCTCGTCGACGCCGCCCGCGCAGCCGCAGTCGAGATCGCCGCGATGGCCGCCGACCGCGACGTCGACGGCTGCTTCCCGGCGGACGAGATGGCGATTCTGCGACGCGCCGGCCTGCTCGCCGCTCCGCTGCCCGACGCCCTCGGCGGGTCCGACCTCGGCGGACGCGGCTCGCGCCACGCGCTCTATCGCGTGCTCGCGCTCGTCGGCGGCGGCAGCCTGCCCGTCGGGCGGCTGTTCGAGGGCCACGTCAACGCGCTCGAACTCGTTCGCGCGTTCGGCACGTCCGAGCAACTCGCCCGGGCAGCCGACGACGTCCACGACGGGCACGTGTTCGGCGTCTGGAATACGCAGGCGGCGGGCGGCGTCGAACTGCACGAGACAGCGGGCGGGGGCGTCCGGATGGCAGGGGCGAAGACGTTCTGCTCGGGCGCGTCCGAGGTGATGGCAGCGGGGTACGCGACGACGCGGCCGGTCGTGACGGGCGCCCTGATCCGCCCGGACGGGACGGACGCGGGCTGGCAGATGGCCGTCGTCTCGCTGGATGGCCACGCCGCGCGCGTCGCGCCCGACTCGTGGCTCGCGGCGGGCATGCACGCGAGCGTCTCGGGCCGAACCGACTTCACAGACCTCCATCTCCCTGCGGACGCGCTCGTCGGCGCGCCGGGCGACTACTTCCGCGAGCCCGGCTTCAACGGCGGCGCGGTCCGCTTCGCGGCCGTCCACGCCGGCGGCGCGCGCGCCCTGCTCGACGCCGCGGTCGCGTTCCTGCGCGAGACGGGCCGGACGGGCGACCCGCACCAGCGCGCGCGCATCGGCCGGGCCGCGATCGCGTGCGAGTCCGCCGACCTGTGGCTGCTCGGCGCCGCCCGCCTGCGCGAGTCCGGCGCCGACGCCGAGTCCGAGAGCGCGTACGCCGGGATGGTCCGGACGGCCGTCGAGCGCGTCTGCCTCGACGTGATGGAGGCGGTCGACCGCGCTGTGGGCGCGCGCGGGCTCATGCAGCCCTCGGCCATCGAGCGCATCGGCCGCGACCTGCGCCTCTACCTCCGCCAGCCCGCGCCCGACGCCGTGCTCGACGCCGTCGGTGCGGCCGTGCTGGACGCGCCCCACCTCGTCCGCGGCTCCGATGCCTGACCACTTTCTCGACACGCCCGAGCGCCACCCGCTCCGCCCGGCGGCGTCCGCCGCGGATCTCGGCCGGACCGTCGTGATCGCGCCGCACGCGGACGACGAGTCGCTGGCGTGTGGCGGGCTGCTGGCACTGCTCGCGCGACAGGGCGTCGAGGCGCACGTCGTCGTGGTGACGGACGGCGCGGCGTCGCACGTCGGCTCGGCCGCGTTCCCGCCCGAGCGGCTGGCGGCGCTGCGCGAGGTCGAGGTCCGCGAGGCCGTCCGCCTCCTCGGCCATGCCGAGCGCACGCACCTGCTCCGCCTGCCCGACGGGTCCTCTCCCCTCCCCGGCCAGCCCGGCTTCGACGCTGCCGCGGACGTCCTGCGCGACCTGCTCGCCACACTCGCGCCCGACACGCTCGTCCTGCCGTGGCGCCACGACCCGCACCCGGACCACGTCGCCGCGTACCTCCTCGCCGACGCGGCGGCCCCGGCCGGCGTCCGCCGGATCGAGGTCCCGGTCTGGGCGTGGCACCGCGGCGACCGCCCGCCGCTGGCGCCGGGGCAGACCGCATGGCGCCTCGACGTCTCGGACGTCCGCGCCGAGAAGGCCGCCGCCATCGCCGCCCACGCCTCGCAGACGACGGGCCTGATTTCCGACGCCGACGAGGCCTTCACGCTCACGCCCGAGCTGCTCGCGCCCTTCCAGCGAACGTGGGAGCTGTTCGTAGAGACGACCTGACGCCATGAAGATCGCCGTCATCGCGCACTCGTATTTCCCCATCGCCGAGCCCTTTGCCGGTGGGCTGGAGACGCTCACGCACGGACTGGTCACCGAACTCGTCCGGCGCGGCCACGACGTCCATCTCTACGCCCGAGCGGACTCGTCCGAGGCGCTCCCGCTCGTCCCGATGCGCACCGAAGCCGACGTGCTGGCCCAGTTCGACGCCGGCCAGATCGCCGCGTCGGGCATGACTGAGCACGCCTTCGTCCAGGCCGTGATCTACCACGACGTCATGGCCCGGGTCATGGACTCCGACTACGACATCGTCCACAACCACTCGCTCCACCACGTCCCCATCCTGCAGGGCGACGCACTCGGGGCGCGCTTCATCACGTCGATCCACTCGCTCGCCGACCTCTACCTGCGGCTGGGTTTCGGCGCGTTACCCTCGGTGCACCAGACCGTCACGACGGTGAGCGACCACCAGTGGACGCACCTGTCGGGCATCGTGGCCGTCGACCGGACCATCCACAACGGCATCGACCTGACGGACTGGACGCCCGACGTCGGTCCGTCAGACGACTTCGTGTTCTGGATGGGCCGCATGTGCCCCGAGAAAGCGCCGCACCACGCGATCGAGGCGTGCCTCCGCTCCGGACAGCGTCTGCTGCTGGCCGGCCCGATCAGCGACCCCGCGTACGTCGCCGAATTCGTGGAGCCGCACCTCCACCACGACGCCATCGACTACCTCGGCCACCTCACGCACGACGAGATCCGGCCCCGCCTGCGGAAGGCCCGCGCCCTCGTGTTTACGAGCGTCTGGGAAGAACCGTACGGGCTGACGATGGCCGAGGCGCTCGCGTGCGGCACGCCCGTCATCGCCTACCGGGTCGGCGCGGCGCCAGAGATCGTGACGTCGGAAACGGGCATCCTGGTCGCGGAGGGCGACATCGACGGCCTGGCGGCAGCCATGAACGCCGTGGACGGGATCGACCGCCGCGCCTGCCGGCAGCGTGCGGAGGCCTTCTGCTCGTCGACGGTGATGACCGAGAACTACCTCGCGCTCTACCACGAGCTTCTCGGCGAACCGGCGCGCCGGTGCTGAACCGTGGCCGTGCACACCTCAAACCGCATGTCGATGTCCCTCCCGCCCGCCTACTTCGACGACGTCTACGCCGCCAACGCGGACCCGTGGGACTTCGAGACGAGCCCGTACGAGTCCGCCAAGTACGACGCGACGCTCGCCGCGCTGCCGCACCCGCGTTACGAATCGGCGTTCGAGGCCGGCGGGTCGATCGGCGTCCTGACGCGCCGCCTCGCCGACC
>JBBSUZ010000313.1:0-3539 GCA_038233965.1 Rhodothermales bacterium
CGCACCGTCGCCGACGTCTTCGACCTCGACGCCAGTCTCATCTCGCCCGCGACGACGGCCGAACTCCATCCCGGCGCGCCGCGGCCGCTGCGGAGCGGGCTCCTCATCCTGCGCGCCGAGAGCGAGCTCGGCTACCGCCCGCGCCCGCTCGTCGAGGCCCTCACCATCGTCCGAGCCCGCCTCGCGGAGGCCCGGACAGCCAGATAGCCCGGACGCGACGCTCGCTCCGGTCCACGACATCCATTCTGGACCGGAACGTCCATTCCTGCCGTAGAGACGCGCCGCGGCGCGCCTTGTCCGTAGCGCCGTGGTCGGCAGAGGGCACGCCGTGGCGCGTCTCCAGGGGCGCCGGTTACCCGGGCGACTCGGGACCGAGGCCGAACAGCGCCTCGGCCGCCGCCGTCGTCGCCTCGGCGATCTCGCCGAGCGGAACGCCGCGGATCTCCGCCAGCTTCTCAGCGACGATCCGGACGTGTGCGGGCTCGTTGCGCGACCCGCGGTGCGGCGTCGGCGCGAGGTACGGAGCGTCGGTTTCGAGGACGATGCGGTCGAGCGGGACGTCGCGGATCGCCTCCGGCACGCCGCCCGTCTTGTAGGTCAGCGTGCCGCCGAGGCCGAGGCAGAAGCCGAGGTCGAGCGCGTCCGCAGCGAGCCACGCCGGCCCGCCGAAGCAGTGGAAGACGCCCCGGAGCGCCGGCCCGCCCGCCTCGGCGTTGACAGCGCGGACGACGGCCACGACGTCGCGCGCGCACTCGTCCGACCCTTTGACGTCGCGGACGTGCAGGACGAGCGGGAGGTCGGCGCGGCGCGCCATCCGGGCGTGGGCGGTGAGGCTCGCGCGCTGCGCGTCCGCGTGGTCGCGCGTCCAGTAGTAGTCGAGCCCCGTCTCGCCGACGGCCACGACGCGCGGGTCGGGCAGGAACGCCTCGATGCGCTCGAAGTCGCCCTCGGCCATCTCGGCGACGGACGTCGGGTGGACGGCTGCCATCGCCCAGACGCCGGAGTACCGGTCGGCCACGTCCAGCGCGGTGCGGACCGAGGCGACGTCGGTCGGCGGCATCAGGATGCGCGTCACGCCGGCGGCGCGGGCGCGCTCAACGGCGGCGTCCCGGTCGGCGTCGAACGTGGCGAGGTAGAGGTGGGCGTGCGTGTCGACGAGCATAGGTCCGGGTTTACCCGGCGGGCGCGGGGTTCGAAAGACGGGGCCGGCAGGGCTGTACCGCGTACCCGGCACTCCGCACCCGGTTCGCCGCGTCTAGCTTCGCGCCATGCCCGCCGCTTCCCCGTCCGCCCGTCTCGCGGGTCACTCCACCTCCCGCCTCGCGCTGCGCCTGCTCGTCGTGGGCGTGGCCGTGGCGTCGCTCGCGCCGCTGGCGCGGTTCGCGGCGTCGTGGGCCGAGTACGCCGGGACCGTCGGCGGGCCGCTGAGCGAGACGCCGCCGCGCGGCTACACGGGCGTCCGCTGGACCGACGCACGCGTCGGTGACGCCGACCGCACCGTCGTCGCCGCCGACGTCTTCCCCGGCAGCCCCGCCGACGACGCCGGCGTGCGCGCGGGCGACCGCCTGGTGGCCGTCGACGCCGAGCCCGTGCGGACGGCGGCCGATGCCGAGGCGCGGACCGAGCGGGCCGCCCAGACCGTCCAGTCGCTCCGGGTCGAGCGAGACGGGCGGGCGCGCACGCTGGACGTCCCCGTCGCCCACTACCCGACGTTTTTGGACCCGCGCAGCCGGCTGCTGTGGGCCGGCGCGGGCTGGGCCTTCGGCGTCGTCGCGTTCCTGCACCTGCTCGCGCTCGTGACCGTCTGGCCGCTCGCGCGGCGTCGCGGGCGGGCGCAGCGGGCGGCCGCGCTCATCGCTGCCGGGCTCGTCTGGGTCGGCGGCAATCTCCTGCGCATCGCGTGGGTGACGGCCGAGGGCGCGCCCGGCGTCGGCCGCACCGCCGCCGTGTTCGACGTGCTGACGCTCGTTGCTCTCGCCGGTTGGGTCGTGTTTCCGCCGCTCCTGCTCCGGCAGGTCGTGCTCGACTGGCGGACGGCCCGGCAGGCAGTCGGCGGCCTCATCAACGCCGCGTTCGTCGCGCCGGCCGTCTACGGCACGCTGCTCGTCGTCGCGCTCGTCCGCGGCCACGTCGGCCCGCTGACGCCCGACGCGCTCGTCGCGCCCGTCCTGTTCTACGTCTGCCTCACCGTCGCTGCGGCGACGGGGCTGATGCTCGCCCGGACCCACTCGCGAGACGACGACGACGCAGCGCCCGCGCCGCTGTGGTACCGGCTGGCCGGCGTCGGCGTGCTCGGGGCGGTGCTCGGCGGGGCGGCGTTCGCGTGGCAGGCCGCGCCCGCGACCGAGGCCGACGCGACGGCGGCGTGGATCGTGACCTCGCTCCAGCTCGTGTCGCTCCTGCCCGTCGTGCTCGTGTCGCTCGCGACGCTCCGCTACGGCCGCTTCGACGCGGTCCTGCTGCGCGGGACGGCCTACGCGCTCGCGCTCGGCGTCGTGTTCGCGACCGTCGCCGGCGCGGCGTCCGTCGTGCGCCTCGTCGCCCCGGGCCGCCTCGGTCCGACCGCCCTCGGCCTGTTCGTCGTCGCGATCCTGGTCGTGGCCGAGCGGGCGGCGCCGATGCTCCGGCAGCGGTTTGCGCGGACGTTCGAGTCCGACCGCGACCGCGCGCGCCGCCGCCTCGACGCCTTCGGCGAGCGCATCCGGTCGCTCGTCGATCCCGCCGCGCTCGCCGCCGCCGCGGCGCAGGCCGTCGGCGACGCGTTCGTGCCGCGCTCGGCCGTCGTCTTTCTCCGCGCCGGGCTCGGCGGACCCGACGAGCGCTGGGCGTCGGCGACGTACCGGCCCGAGCCGCCGCACTTCACGGCGGCCGACCTCGACCGCGTGTGGGACCGGATCCGCGACGGCGGCCGCGTCTGGTCCGCCTCGGACGAGCTCGGCGAGGCCGATCTGCCCGGCGCCGACGCCGAGCGCCTCCGCGCCGTCGGCGTCTCGCTCGCCGTCCCCATCACGACCGGCGACGACCCGAAGGGCGCGACGCACCACGCGGCCGGCCTCATCGCCCTCGGCCCGACGACGCGCCGGCGCGCCGTCTACACGACCGACGACGTCGAGCGGCTGCGGCTGCTCGGGGCGCAGCTCGCGCTCGCCGTCGAGCGCCTCGCCCTGATCGAGCGCGAGACGACGCTCGTGCGGCAGACCGCCGAGGCCGAGCTCGTGGCACTCCGCGCGCAGATCAACCCGCACTTTCTCTTCAACGCGCTCAACACCGTCGCCGCGCTCATCGCCGAGCAGCCGGACCGCGCCGAGGCGACGGTCGAGAGCCTCGCCGGCCTCTTCCGCGACGTCCTCACGGCCTCGGGCCGGCCGGACGTCCCGCTGCGCGACGAGCTTCGCCTCGTCACGCGCTACCTCGACGTCGAACAGGCGCGCTTCGGCGACGCGCTCCGCGTCGAGGTCGAGACGGAGCCGGAGACGCTGGACCGCCCCGTCCCGGCCTTCGCCGTCCAGACGCTCGTCGAGAACGCGGTCAAGCACGGC
>JBBSUZ010000314.1:0-3539 GCA_038233965.1 Rhodothermales bacterium
GACGGACCACCTCAAGGCGTACGGAGCCGTCTACTGGGCGCTCCAGCACGGCATCCAGGTGGACTGGCTGCTGAACGTCCGCGGCGGGTCCTTCGTCGCCCCGGCGGACCCGGCGTTCGAGAGCGAGCTGCGCGTGCGCGGCGTCTCGTTCGAACCCGCCAACGGACCGGCCCTCGTCGCCGAGGCCGAGACCGGGCCGGCCAACACGGCGGCCGTCCGTCTCGAGCGCGTCCCCCGCATCGCCGTCTACGCGCCGACGCAGACGCTGCCGTGGGACGACGCCGTCCTGCTCGCGCTCACCTACGCCGAGGTCCCGTACGAGCAGATCTACGACGACGATATCCTCGCCGGGCGGCTGTCCGAGTTCGAGTGGGTCCACCTCCACCACGAGGACTTTACGGGCCAGTACGGCAAGTTCTACGGCCAGTACGCCGGCGTCGCGTGGTACCAGGAGCAGCAGGCGACGGCCGAGGCGTCGGCGCGCGAGCACGGGTTCGCGAGCGTTCCGCTGATGAAGCTCGCCGTGGCCGAGACCATCCGGTCGTACGTCGAGGGCGGCGGCTTCCTCTTCGCCATGTGCGCCGGGGCCGACACGTTCGACTACGCCCTCGCCGCGGCGGGCACCGACATCGTCCCGCCTGAGATCGACGGCACGCCCGTCGATCCCGCCTTCGCGTCCCACCTCGACTTCTCGCGCACGCTCGCCTTCCAGGACTTCACGCCCAACGTCAACGCGTACCAGTACTCGCACGGCGACATCGACGCCCCGCCGCCGCCCGAGCTGCGCAACGAGGCGACGGACTACTTCACGCTCTTCGACTTCGCCGCCCGCGTCGACCCCGTCCCGGCGATGCTCACGCAGGACCACGTCGCGTCCGTGCGCGGCTTCATGGGCCAGACGACGGCCTTCCGGGCGTCGGCGGTCAAGCCGGGCGTCGTCGTGCTCGGGCAGTCGCCGGTGACGGGCTCGGTGCGCTACCTCTACGGGCCGGCCGGCCAGGGCTTCTTCGCCTTCTACGGCGGCCACGACCCCGAGGACTACCAGCACTACGTCGGCGACCCGCCGACGGACCTGTCGCTGTTCCGCAACTCGCCGGGCTACCGCCTCATCCTCAACAACGTCCTCTTCCCCGCCGCCCGCAAGCAGCCCCAGAAGACGTGAGCCGTGCTTGCGGCAGGACGATCATCCGGTGAGCCGAGAATCAGCCGACGGGCCTGATGCACTCACGGTGACCACGACCGACGGCCCGAGGGCGTACTCGGCACGCCGGCGGTCCTCCACCGACCGACGGCTCAGGATCACCTCGTCGGGTGGGACTGCGTCGGACGCCAGCCGCTCGGAGAGGCGACGCATCGTCTGGTTGCGCATCTTGCGCGTGTAGTCCGGCCCACCATTCTCCGGCCAGACGGCGTGCTCGATGACGTCCGCCGGCACGTACGGCTGCCCGGCGTCTCGGGCGTCGTGGAGCAGCGCGAGCAGCTGGCGTTCCGCGGCGGGAAGCGCATCGCCGTCGATGGACATCTGGCCCGCGGGATCGACGGTGACGACCCGCACCTCACCCTCGTCAAGCTCGGGGCGCGTGCCGGTCGTCGGTACGCGCGTGCCGGTCGTCGGTACACGCGACCAGCGCCAGACGCCCACGCCGAGCATCAGGACGAGTCCGACGGCGCCGACGCCGATGGCGAGACCACGAGACACGGCCGGCTCTGCGGCCTCCACGATGGCGACCGGCGTGGCATAGACCGACACCGGGCGGAGCGGCCGCGTGATCGCCATCGCGATCCGCAGCACGACGAGCCGGCGGCGCGGGGCGTCCCACACGAGCCCGAGCAGGGACTCGGACGCTGAGTCGAGCCGTCCGAGCTGCTCGATCCGGCCGCTCGGCAGGTGCACGGCGAGCAGCTCGGCCCCGTCCTGAGCCGGGCCGCCGGACTGTGCCGAGAGCCGCCCGCTCACGAACCAGAGCGCGCGGGACGTGTCCTGCGCGGAGAACGCGCCGAGGTTGCCGCCCATCGGCGGATCGATGGACGGATAGCGGCGCTGCACCCCGAGCGGGTCGGGGAGCGCCCCCACGTGCGCCCACGTCGCATCGGCGTAGCCGTAGCGCCAGAGGCCGGGCCTCGGCGCGAGGACGGACGCGTTGGGCTCCTGCCGCCCGTCCGCCCGCGACCCGGTGAGGCCACCGAGCACGAACAGGGCGTCGCCCGCCGCCCAGTAGGTCGCGAGCGCGCCGATGCGGGGCGCGGGCTGCGGCGAGCCCTCGGCGAGCGGGACGAGCTGCCACTCCCCCGTCGCCCGGTCGAAGCGCGTGATCATGTTCCGGTAGTACCAGAAGCCGTAGCCGCCGAACGCGTGGATGTCCCCGGTGCGCGGGTGCAGGAATCCGGCGTGCCCGAACTGGGTGCGGTGCGGCGAGGAGTGGTCGACGCGCGTCAGCCCGGCCTGCCCGTCTCGCCATACATAGACGTCCCCGACGCCGCCGTTCCACAGGACGAGCCGGTCCCGGCGCACGTCGTACGCCCCTTCGCTCACCCCGTCGGGCAGGGCGAGCGGGAGCGGGTCGCTCCACCGGTTGCGCTCGAGGTCGAGCGTCCACAGCAGCGAATCTGAGAGGACGAACACGCGCGCGTGCCGCGCGTCGTGGACGACGATGGCGGCCCCTCGGACGTCGACGTGGGCCGGGGTGTTCGACGGCGAGAGCGCGGTCAGCGCCAGCGTCTGCCCTCGGGCCGGGAGCGACGCTCCCACGACGAGCACGAGAAGCGCGGCGACGAGTCTGAACTGCAGGAGACGGGCGGGAGAGGACATGGCCTGAAGCTACTCGGCAGCGAAAGGGGACGGACGGCCCTCTCGGGCCCGATCGGGCCCGCACCGGGTCCGGACCGGGTTCGCGACTGGACCGCAGTTTCGGTTGTGCGCCGTGGCCCGTTAGGTTTACCGTCCGGGGACACACTCGTCCCCCCTGTGAGCACTTCCACCGAGTCCCGCGCACTCGCCGCCGTCATCCTCCACGAACACGCCGCCGGCCGGACTGCCGAGCGCGCCCCGTACGGATCCGGGTATGACCTGGACAGCGCCGGACCGGACGGGACCGTCCGCCACATCGAGGTCAAGTCTACCCGCAACGCGGCGCTCACGATGCGCTGGCTGGAGCCGAAAGAGTTCGAGCGCTTCGAGACCGACCCCGACTTCTACCTCTACGCCGTCGTCTCGTGCTACTCGGCGCCCCGCGTGATCGAGTTCGACCGGGACGCGCTGCTCGGGCGCTACGTCGGGCCCACGATCAAGCACGTCTTCCGCTTCCCCGACGCCGACTTCTCGGTGGAGCAGCCCGACGGTTGCGCACCGGGCTGCACGCGCACCTCGCAGCATCGCAGCGTCCAGCAGACGGCCTCGGTGATGTGACCCCGGCTCCGTGGACAATCTTTCAGTTGTCCCCAGACCCACGGTCCCATGCCCAGACACCGCCCCGCCTACCCGCCCCAGTTCCGCGAGCAGATCGTCGACCTCCACCGCGCCGGACGTTCCATCCGAGACC
>JBBSUZ010000315.1:0-3474 GCA_038233965.1 Rhodothermales bacterium
AAGGCGAAGCCGCAAGCTCCCGCCGCCCCGCCTCGCGGACAAGCGAAGACGCGCGCAACTCGGCGCGCGAACCGACGCGCAAACCGCGTTCCCGCTACCTTGCGGTCCACCTTTCGCCCTCCCGTCATGAGCCGCCACGGCCGTGTTCTCGTCGCCATGAGCGGCGGCGTCGACTCGTCGGCCGCCGCGGTGATGCTGCACGAGCAGGGTTACGAGATCGTCGGGGCGACGATGAAGACGTGGGATTTCGAGACGTCCATGGGCACGGACGCGGCGGGCGGTGCTGCGGGCCACGGCGCGAAGAAGGTCTCGGGCTGCTGCTCGCTCGACGACATGAACGATGCCCGCGCCGTCGCCGTCGGGCTGGGCGCGACGCACCTCGTCGTCGACCTCCGCGCCGAGTTCGGGACGGCCGTCCAGGACCGCTTCGTCGCGGACTACCTCGCCGGCCGCACGCCCAACCCGTGCGTCCTCTGCAACACGCACGTCAAGTGGGGCGCGCTCGCCCGCCGCGCCGACGCCCTCGGCTGCGAGTTCATCGCGACGGGCCACTACGCCCGAACCGCCTGCACCGAGGATGGACGCCACGCGGTCGCGCGCGGGGCGGACCGCGCCAAGGACCAGTCGTATGTCCTCTGGGGCGTCTCGCAGGCGCACCTCGCGCGGACGCTGCTGCCGCTCGGCGGGCTCACCAAGCCCGAGATCCGCGCACTCGCGGCCGAGGCCGGGCTGGCCGTCGCCCAGAAGAAGGACTCGTACGAGATCTGCTTCGTCCCCGACGATGACTACCGCGCCTTCCTGCGCCGCCGCGTCCCCGGCCTCGACGCCGCCGTGGACGGTGGGCCATTCGTCCACGCCATCACGGGCGAGACGCTCGGGGCGCACCGCGGCGCGCCGTTCTACACCGTCGGCCAGCGCCGCGGCCTCGGCCTCTCGGCCGCCGAGCCGCTCTACGTGACGGCCATCGACGTCGCGACGAACACGGTCTCGGTCGGCCCGCGCTCCGCCCTCGGCTCGCGTGCGCTCACTGCGGACGGCGTCGTGTGGGGCGCCGTCGCGGGCTTCGACGGCGAAACCGACGTGCTCGCGCAGGTCCGCGCCCACGGCCCCGCCGAGCCTGCGCTCGTCCGGCAAACCGGACCCGACACGGTCGAGGTCGTCTTCGCCGAGCCCCGCGCCGCCGTCGCGCCCGGCCAGGCGGTCGTCCTCTACGACGCCGCCTCGGAGCGCGGCGGGACCGTCCTCGCCGGCGGCTGGATCGCCACGACCGAGGCCGCTGACGCCCCCGATCCCGCGGGCAACCCCGATTCTGACTTCATCGCCCTCGACACGCTGTGACGAAAGAGTGCCCCGCCTGCGCCCTCGACGCGCCCGCCGACGCCATCGAGTGCCCGTTCTGCGGCTACGAGTTTCCGAGCCCGCGCGCCGGCACGCGCCCCGCGGCGTGGCTGATGATCGCCCTCATGGCCGGCGCCGGCTCCGTCGCCGCCTACCTGCTCGGCTGGTTCGGGTGAGGGGTTTGGAAACCGTGTGCCTGTGAAGGTCCTCTCTCCAAACCGTGGGGCCGCGACGTCCTGTCATGCAGGATGTCCGTCCCTCTCCAAACTGCATTCCTTACCGCACGGCCCCGCCCGGCTCACCGTCCGTGCCGACGAAGCGGAGCGTGCCGTCGCGGTCCTCGGCCATCAGGATCATGCCGCGGCTCTCGAGCCCGCGCATCGTCCGCGGCGCGAGGTTGGCCACGACGATGACCGAGCGCCCGACGGCTTCTTCGGGCGTGACGAAGGCGCGGATGCCGGACAGGATCTGGCGCGTCTCGAAGCCGAGGTCGACGTCCAGGCGCAGCAGCTTGTCCGCCTTCGGGATCGTCTCCGCGGCGACGATGCGGCCCGCGCGGAGGTCCATCTTGGCGACGTCGTCGAACACGATCTCGGCCATCAGCGGTGCATACGGCCCGCCGGCGGGCGCGTCGACGGGCGCGTCGGGGTCAGCCTCAGTGGCATCGGGCGTGCCGGGTAAACCCGGACCGGACGTTGCGGCCGCAAGGAGCGCGCGCTGCGCCTCGACCTGCTCGTCCTCGATGCGCGGGAAGAGGATCGACGCCTCGCCGAGCGTGTGGCCGGCGGCGAGGAGCGGGCGGCCCGCGTCGGCCCAGCCGAGGCCGTCGGGTCCGCCGGGCGTGGAGGCGCGGATGCCCGTGAGGTTCAGCATCGCGCGGAGGCGGGCAGCCGCCTCGGGCACCACGGGCTCGAGCAGGACCGACAGGCTCGCGGTGACCTGGAGCGCGACGTGGACGGCGTTTCGCATCGCGCGCTCGTCTGTCTTGCGCGTCTTCCACGGCTCGGCTTCGGCGAGATACTGGTTGCCGATGCGGGCGAGCTGGACCGTCTCGGCGACGGCCTCGCGCAGCCGGACCCGCTCGTACGCCTCGCCGATGCGGGCGACGGCCGGGGCGAGCGCGTCGAGCGCGGCGGTATCGAGACTGGACGGCGCGTCGAGGGCCGGGACCGTGTTGTCCGTGAAGCGGGCAGCGAAGGTCAGCGCGCGGTTCGCGAAGTTGCCGACGACGTCGCCGAGCTCGCCGTTGGCGCGGTTCTGGAAGTCCGACCACGTGAAGTCGGCGTCCTTCGTCTCTGGCAGGCCGGCGGCGAGGGCGTAGCGGAGCAGGTCGGCCGGAAAGGCGTCGAGGGCGTCGCCGGCCCAGACGGCCCAGCCGCGGCTCGTCGAGAATTTCTGGCCCTCGAGGTTGAGGAACTCGTTGGCCGGGACGTTGGCCGGGAGCACGAAGCGGCCGGCGATCTCAGGCGCGGCGTTGGCCTGCGACGCGTTCAGCGCCTGGAGGATGGCCGGGAAGATGAGGCCGTGGAAGACGATGTTGTCCTTGCCGATAAAGTGGACGAGCTCGGGCTCCGTGCCGTCGGGGTGGACCTGCCAGTAGCGCCGCCACGCCTCCGGGTCGCCCTGGGCGGCGGCCCACTCGCGCGTCATCGAGACGTACCCGATCGGCGCGTCGAACCAGACGTAGAGCACCTTGCCGGCCGTCTCGGGCGCGCCCTCGGGCGGGACCGGTACGCCCCACGGCAGGTCGCGCGTCATCGCGCGATCCGCCAGGCCCGCGGTGAGCCACGACCGGATCTGGCCCGTCACGTTCGGCTTCCAATCCGCGTGGGACGCGATGTAGGCCTCGAGCGCGGGCTGCATCGCGCCGAGCGGGAGGTACCAGTGGCGCGTCTCGCGCTCGACGGGCGTCGCGCCGCTCAGGGCGCTTCGCGGGTCGATGAGGTCCTCGGGCGCGAGCGTCGACCCGCAGTTCTCGCACTGGTCGCCGTAGGCGTCCGTGTAGCCGCAGACGGGGCACGTGCCTCGGACGAACCGGTCGGCGAGGAACATGCCGGCCTCGGGGTCGAACGGCTGGCTCTGCGTACGCGTCACGAAGCCGCCGTCCGCCTCGATGGCGGTGAACATGTCCTGAGC
>JBBSUZ010000316.1:0-3461 GCA_038233965.1 Rhodothermales bacterium
CCGTGACCCGCGGCCCGCCCGGTCCCCCAGTACCCGCTCAGCGAGCACCCGTGCCGCGCGGGCGGGGGGACGGCCCCTCGCCCGCGCGGGCGTGCTCGTGCTCCTCACCCTCTCTGGCGTGCTCGCGTCCTCCGCCCACGCGCAGGCGGTGAGGTGGGAGCAGTTGCCGCTCATCTTCACTGACGTCGAGCAACGTGTCTACGCCGTCGACTTCCTCCGTGGCGAGGGGGCCGATGCAGCCAACCCCGCCGTGGACACGCTCGTTCTCTTCCAACAGAGCGGCATCTTCCTATACAACCCCGCTGGGGCGGCCGGGGCCGGCCACAACGGCATCAACGACCCATGGTACAAGATATGTCGCACCGGCTTCTGTGCTGGCAGGGCCGGACTTGTCACCGCCGCCGGTTCGCTCCTCATCAGCAACGGCGCGCTTCGCCCGAGCCGCGCGACGCGCCGCGGACGCACGTGGGCCTACGGCTACGACGACCTCGGGCGTGACCCCTACATCCAGCTTCAGCGCGCCCATCCGGTCAGGGCTGTCCTCGCTGGGATCGGTGACGGCGGCGAGACGGCCCGCTCGCTCGCCGACGGCGCGCCCGGCACGTGGGAGCAGGTGGGGACCGGCTTCGGCTTTCCCCAGTCACTCGGCGAGGTCCCGCCCTCGCCCATGATCCCGCAGGGTCGCGTCCTCTACGGCGTCTGGAACGGCATCCTCACCTCTGACGACAGTGGACTGAGCTACCAGCCCTCGTCCGCCTACGGACAGGCCCGCTACATCGTCTGGTCGTTCACCTTCGTCGACGTCCCCGGCCACCCGTACGGCGGCACGGCCTACGCCGGCGTCCAGAACCTGCGCGAGAGCGAGGGCGGCGGCGAGTTCCAGGGCGCCGAGGTGCTGCGCTCGAACGACGGCGGCACGACGTGGACGCTGGCGCACCAGTTTACCCCGGCCGAGATGGCACTGCCGGTGCCGCCGGGGACGGGCCTGACCGAGGTCATCGTCTACGCGCTGCCGGACGGGGTGCTGTGGGCCGGCGTCGGGCAGAGCGGCGGGGCGACGAACCCGCCGCGGGCGGGGATCATGCGGAGCACGGACGGGGGCACGACGTGGGCGCGGGCGGATGCAGGCTTCCGGAGCAATGAGGGCTTCGGTCCGGGCGTGTTCCAGTTGCGGCTGTCGCGGACGGGCGTGCTGTACGCGGCGACGTGGGTCGGGGTGTGGCGGCGCCAGGTGATGCCGGTGGCGGGCGAGGCGGGTCCGGCGGCGGTGCCCGAGGAGTTGGGCGTGACCGTGCGTCCGAACCCGGCGTCGGGGCGTGTCGAGGTGGTGCTGACGCTGGGCGAGGCGTCGTCGGTGCGCGTGGTGGTCGTGGACGCGCTCGGCCGTGACGTCGCCGTCGTGCTGGACGGGCCCGTCGCGGCCGGCGAGCGCGTCGTGGGTGTCGACACGGTGTCGTGGCCACCCGGCGTCTACGTCGTCCGCGCCACGGCCGGACAGCAGACGGCAACCGTACGGCTCGTCGTGGCCCGGTAGTGCGCCCGTCCGGCGTCTACCGCGCCGCGAGCGCGGCGTCGATGGCCGCGACGAACGTCTCGATCGGCTGGTTGCCGTTGATGAAGCGGCCGTTGACGAAGAACCCCGGCGTGCCGGTGACGCCGTTGGCCTCGCCGAGGGCCGTCTGCTCGCGGACGCGCGCGGCGGCCGTCGGGCCCGTCGTGCAGGCCGTCCACGCGGCCATGTCGATGCCGGTCGGGGCGAGCGCGGCGCGCGTGCGGTCCATGACGTTGCTCGCCGTGGTGCCCTGCTGGCCGGAGAAGTAGGCGTCGTGGAGCGTCCAGAAGGCGGCCGGGTTCTGGTCCGCGGCGCACGTCGCGGCGACGGCGGCGGGCTCGGCCCACGCGTGCATCTCGAGCGGGAAGTGGGCATAGACGAGCCGGACGGTGTCCGGGTAGCGCGCGAGGACCTGCTCGACCGTCTGCGAGGCGAGGCGGCAGTACGGGCACTCGAAGTCCGAGAACTCGATGAGGGTCACGGGCGCGTTGGCGGGCCCGCGCGCGGGCAGCCCGGCCGTCGCGGCGGCGAGGGCGCGGCCGCGCTCGGCGGACTCATTCACGACGGCGGCGTCGCGGGCGGCGCCGGCCGCGGTGATCTCGGCGGCCGTCCGGCTGACGTCGACGGCGTCGGCGGCGAGCAGGTAGAGGCGCGTGCCGTCGCGGGTGACGAGGAACGGCTGGCCCTGGCCGCGGACCGTCAGCAGGCCCTCGTCGATGCCGTCGATGCCGCTCGGGCGCAGGCTGTCCACCGAGGCCTCCATGCCCTGGAGCTGCGGAAACTCGTAGCGCAGGTTGGCGAGGATGGTCGCGGCGCGGTCGGGCTGCTGGCTCTGGGCCGGGCTGCACCCGACGAGGAAGGCGACGGCGAGGGCGAAGGCGAAACGGGGCATGGGCAGGGCAGAGGGGAGAATCCGGGCGAACGGGCGGCGGCCGGGCCGTCGTGCCCGAAAGATAGGGGAGAGGGCGTGCAGGGTGGAGTTCGACGGTTGGAGAGGACGGCCGCCGAGGTCCGTCCCGGACGTCGTCTCCGGTGCGCATGCTCTGTAACCTCCGCCCTTCAACCTGATTTCTCCGGTTCGAGGTCTTCCATCCGCCCGACGCGCCGCAGCGCGGGCCACCGCGCGGCGACGGCGGTGACGGTCGCGAGCGTCAGCAGGCCGCCGAGGGTGACGGTGCGGACGGCCCCGATCCAGCCGGCGACGGTGCCGGACTCGAACTCGCCGATCTCGTTCGACGTCCCGATAAAGACGGCGTTGACGGCGGCGACGCGGCCGCGCATGGCGTCCGGCGTGAGCAACTGGATGACGGTGGAGCGGATCACGACCGAGACGTTGTCCGCCGCGCCGAGCGCGAACAGGGCCGCGAGCGACAGCCCGAACGGGGCCCAGTCGGGGAGCGCCGTCGGGACGGCCGAGACGATCTCGGTCGCGAGGCCGAACACGAGCGTCGCGGCGCCGAACGCGGCGACGGCCCAGAGCATCGCCGGCCCCGCGCGGCGCATCGGCGGGCGGACGGCCAGGATCAGGCCCGTCGCGATGGCCCCGACGGACGGCATCGCGCGCAGCCACCCGAAGCCCGTCGCGCCGACGCCGAGCACGTCCGTCGCGTAGATCGGGAGCAGGGCCGTCGCGCCGCCGAAGAGGACGGCGACCATGTCCAGCGTGATCGTGGACAGGATGACGGGCTGCCGGCGCACGAACCGGACGCCCTCGAGCAGGCTCTGCCACCCGCGCCGCTCGGTGCTCATCTCCTGCGGGCCCGGCACGACGAGCAGGAGCGCACCGAAGAGGACGAGGCTGGACGCCGCGTCGATCGCGTACACGACGCCCGGGTTGTAGACGGCGATGAGCAGGCCGGCCGCGAGCGGGCCCGTCGTGGCCGAGATCTGGTACGCCACGCTGCGCCAC
>JBBSUZ010000317.1:0-3455 GCA_038233965.1 Rhodothermales bacterium
GCGCGCCGGGACGGGCACGCGCGACGCCCGGGCCGGCGACGACGGCGGCGGCCTCCGGTTCGACCCAGCGCGGCGCGAGGCCGAGGCCGGCGAGCAGCTCGGTGAGCGCGTAGCGCCGGGGCGCGTCGGCCACGGCACAGGGGAGCGCGACCACTCAGGCCCGACCGCGCGTCGGTGCCTGGGCTTCCGACACGACGACCGTTTTCGCGAGCAGGTCGTGGATGCAGCGGCGGTCGTCCCGGAAGACGAACAGCGCGTCGACGAGGCCGTAGAGCGGGACGACGCCGCCGATGAGCGCGTTGACGACCTCGCGCATCCAGAAGACGCGCGCGAAGCCCGGGTGGAGGCCGTCCTCCAGGTCGACGATGCGGATCTTCATCGCGCGCTTGCCGATCGTCTGGCCCTCGGCCGCGAGCAGGCGCAGCTGCACCACGAGCAGGGCGATGGCGCCGGCGACCAATCCTGCGATCGCGAGCGGCCCCGCAAGATCCTCCCCGCCGAGGACGCTGCCGACGGCGCCGAGCACGAGCGCCGGGATGAAGGCGAGCAGCACCGTGAGCCCGTCGATGATCCGCGCGATGAGGCGCGTGCCGGCGTCGGCGAGCGGGCGGTCGTCCGCGTCGAGCACGTCCGCGAGGGCGGCGTGGTCGCCGAACCGGGCGCGGGCGCGGGCGTCCTCGAAGCGGTCGTCGCGGAAGGCGTCGTCGCCCCGGAAGGCGGGCGGGCGTGACGTCTCTGCCGGCGGCATCCGGTCGCGGAAGGCCGGCGGACGCGGCGCGGCGCGCGGGTCGTCGTCTGCGGCGAGCCGGTCGCCGAGTCTGTCGGAGGGGCGGCGGTCGCGGGAGGAGTCGTCGCGGTACGGATCGTCGCCGGTCGGGTCGTCGTGGAGGTCGTCGGCCATCGGGAGGCGGGAGGGTGGACGGTCGGATGGTAGACTGCCCGCCCGCTCGCCTGCAAGTGCCGCCCGTGGAAAGCCGGTTTTCTCTGTTCAACGACCCCGTCCACGGCTTCGTGAGCGTCCCGAAGGGCCTGCTGCTCGGTCTCGTCGGGACGCCCGAGGTGCAGCGGCTGCGCCGCATCCGGCAGCTCGGGCTCGGTTTCCTGGTGTTCCCCGGAGCGGTCCACACCCGCTTCGAGCACGGGCTGGGCGCGATGGCGCTCCTGCAGGACGCGCTCGACGCGCTCCGCGAGAAGGGCACGGTCGTCGCGACGGACGAGGTCGAGGGCGCGCTCGCGGCGGCCCTGCTCCACGACGTCGGCCACGGGCCGTTCTCGCACACGCTCGAGCAGGACCTGCTGCCCTACGCCGACGGCCGGCCGTTCCACCACGAGGCGATGTCGCGCGCGCTGATGGTGCGCCTCGACGCCCGGACCGGCGGTGCGCTCGGCGTCGCCCTCCAGATGTTCGACGGGACCTACGAGCGGCCGTTCTTCCACAGCCTGCTCGCGTCGCAACTCGACATGGACCGGCTGGACTACCTCCGCCGCGACTCGTTCTACACCGGCGTCGCCGAGGGCGTCGTCGGCGTGGACCGCGTCATCAAGACGATGCGCGTCCACCCGCCGGGCCCGATGGGGCGGCTCGTGATCGAGGCCAAGGGCGCGTACGCCGTCGAGAACGTGCTCCTGAGCCGGCGGCTGATGTACGCCCAGGTCTACCTCCACAAGACGGTCGTGGCGGCGGACCACGTGCTGCGGGCGGCCTTCCTGCGCGCACGTGCGCTCTGGGGCCGCGAACCCGCGCTCGCACACACGGCGCCCGCGCTCGCCTTCTTCCTCTCGGGCACGACGACTGCCGACGCCCTCGACGCGCCCGGCACGCCCGAGCACGACGCCCTCCTCGACGCCTTCACCGCGCTCGACGACACGGACGTCCTCTACAGCCTCAAGCGCTGGGCCGAGGCCGACGACCGCATTCTGGCTGACCTCGCCCAGCGCTTCACGGGGCGCCGCCTCTTCCGCACCGTCGTCCTGCCCGAGATGCCGACGGACGACGACGTCGCCGGCTGGCGCGAGGCGACGGCGGATTGGCTCGTCGCCTCCGGCCTCTCGACGCCCGCCGAGGCGCTCCAGGATGCCACGCTCTACGTCTCGACCGGCGTCCAGCGACTCTCGGCCTACCGCGCCTCGTCGGACCCGATCTGCATCCTCGAGCGCGACGGGACCGTCCGCGAACTCTCCGAGGCGGCCGATGCGCCCGAGGCGCTGTCCCGACGCGGCGAGCGGCCGTTCGTATGCCTGCCGAAGGAGGTCGCGGACGTCGTCGGGGCCTGAGCCGGCGCGGCGGACATGCCCGGAGCGTCGCGCGGCCCTCTTTTCGCCTCGCCGATGTGTCGCCGGACACGTCCCGAGCCTCCGAAAGCCCCGCGCGCGACGCTCCAGACACGTCGGGTGTGACTCGAACAGACTGGCGGGCGACGCTCCAGACACCTCCGACGTGTCCGGCGACACCTCCGACGTGTGTGTCACCCGAAGGCCGAGAAGTCCGGCGCTCGCTTCTCGAAGAAGGCCATGAATGCCTCCTGCGCCTCGGGCGACGCGAGGCGCTCGCGGAAGTGCTCGCCCTCCACCGACATCGTCTCCTGGACGGCCGCGGCGTCCGGCCGGCGCAGCAGGGCTTTGGTCAGGCGGACGGCCTCCGGCGGCTTCGCCGCGAGCGTCTGAGCCCGCTCCAGCGCCCGCGCCGTCGGGTCGTCGCAGATCTCGTTGATGAGCCCGCCCTCGAGGGCGTCCTGCGCCGAGAACACTTCGCCGAAGAGGAGCCACCCGGCCGCGCGCATCGCGCCGGCGACGCGCGGCAGCAGCAGGCTGGACGCCGCCTCCGGGACAAGCCCGAGGTCCACGAACGGCATCTTGAAGCGCGCGTCCGGCGCGGCGTAGGCGAGGTCGCAGTGGAGCAGGATCGTCGTCCCGATGCCGACGGCCGGCCCGGCGACGGCCGCGATGAGCGGCTTCGGGAACGCCGACGCCGCCGCGAGAAAGCGGAAGACGGGGCTCTCGGGGCCCGTCGGCTGGTCCATCAGGAAGTCGCCGAGGTCGTTGCCGGCCGTGAAGACGCCTTCGGTGCCCGAGAGGACGACCGCGCGGACGTCGCGGTCGGTCGCGGCCGCCTCGAGCGCGTCGGCGAGGCCGGCGTACATGGCGCGCGTGATGGCGTTCTTCTTGGCCGGGCGGGCGAGGGCGAGGTGCAGGACCGCGCCGTCGCGGCGGATGTCGAGGTCGTCCATGGATCCAGGAATGGGGGAGCGCCAAGGTACCGGGCACGTAAACCGCGACCACGCATCCCCCGATCCACCCCGCGCCGCCCCCGACGTCCCGGACAGTGCGGATTCCGTGACGTCGCCGGTCCGCATTCAACACGGGCGGTTCATCTGCCGATTCATCGCCCGGCGGGCCCCGGCCCGTATCTTGGCCCGATCCCGACCCACGACCGCTATGTCTGTCGCTCTCGCCGC
>JBBSUZ010000318.1:0-3421 GCA_038233965.1 Rhodothermales bacterium
CCGAGATCGTGCGGCGCAACATGGACGTGCAGCCGACGATCCGGATCTCGCCGGGCTACCGCTTCTACGTGCTCCTCGCCCGCGAGCTGCCCTTCGACGCCCCGTACCGACCGCGCCCGTCCGTCCGCCGCTTCGCGCGGCCGAACCGCTGATCCATGCCCGTCTCCACGACACGCCGCATCCACACCGGCCGCGCCCTCGGCGTCGCGGCGCTCGCCGTCTGCGCGGCCGTCCTCGGTCCCGAGGCGCTCGCTCAGATCACGATTCCGCCGGCGACGCCGGTCATCCCGCCGCCCGTCCTCGACACGATCGTCGAGGACTTCCGGGTCGCCGTGCAGGCGGCGCAGCCGGCGCTGCTCGCCATCGCCGCCTCGACGTTCGGCGTGCTCGCCGTCATCGAGATCGCGCTCTCGGCCATCATCTGGACGCTTCGTGAGAGCGGACCGGAGCGCATCCTGACCGCGCTCGTCTTGAAGCTCGCGTGGCTCGCCTTCGCGTTCTCGCTCATCGCTTCCTTCGGCGTCTGGTTTCCGCCGGTCATCGACGGCTTCCACCAGGCCGGCATCGCCGTCGCGCCCGGCGTCGTGAGTCCGGGCGACGTGCTCGGCCTCGGCGTGCAGCTCTCGACGGCCATGCTGACGTCGTTCTTCGACGGGCTCGGCCTGATGGACCTGAGCTTCAACCTCCTAGCCACGGCGATCCTCGTCGCCGTCGCGGCGCTCCTGGTCGAGCTCATGTACGCCGTCATCGCGGCGTCAGTCGTGGTGGTCCTCGTCGAGTCGTACGTCGCGCTCGCGGCCGGCGCGCTCGTGCTCGGCTTCGCCGCCTTCCGCGGCACGGCGAGCCTCGCCGACCGCTTCGTGGCCTACGTGTTCAACCTCGGCATACGGCTCTTCTCTCTGTTCCTGCTCGTGGGGATCGGCTACCAGGTTGCGCAGGGCTGGCTACCCATCATCACCGGGAGCCGCGACGACGTGGCAGCGATGCTCGCTGTCCTCGGCGGCTCGCTCACGTTCACGCTGCTCGTCGTCGTGATCCCGGTCAAGGTGTCGTCGATGCTCACGCAGAACCTCACGGTCGGCTTCGAGCGCGCGCTGAACTCCGTCTAGATCTCCTCCCGATGCCTCTCTTCAACCGCACCAAGACTTCGCCCACGGGCGATTCCCTTCCCACCGCCGTCCCCGGCTGGGGCCGGGACGACAAGACGCCGCTCGAGGTCGTGCGCGGCCGCTACGAGTTCGCGCGCCAGTTCTCGGACCTCTCGCGCGGCAAGCGCAACTGGCAGGTCGTGGCCTTCATGTCGCTCGCACTCCTCGGGCTCGCGGTCGTCGGGCTCGTCACGCTCGCCGTGCAGAGCCGCGTCGTGCCGTACGTGGTCGAGGTGGACCGGACGGGCCGCGCCGAGGCGATCGCGCCCGCGGACGCCGTGCCGTCCGTCGCCGACCGCGTCGTGACGGCGGCCGTGGCGGGCTTCGTTGCCAACATCCGCACGGCCTACCCCGACCCGGTCGCGCAGCGCGACGCCGTCTACCGCGCCTACGCCTACGTCGCAGGCGACGCGCGGGCCTACCTCGAGTCGTACTTCTCGGACCCAGACAACGACCCGCGCCAGCAGGGGCAGGGGTACCGCCGCGCAGTCGAGATCACGAACGTGCTCCCGGTGCCGGGAGCTGTGGAGGGCGGGCCGACGACGTACCGCGTACAGTGGAACGAGCGCGAGGAGTCGCCGCGCGAGGGCGTGCGCGAGCGCGCCTGGGAAGGCTACCTCGCCGTCACGGTGAGCCCGCCTACGACGACGGAGGGCGTCGAGCGCAACCCGCTCGGCGTCTACGTGACGGATCTGTCGTGGAGCCCGCTCGCGGCGTCCGTGACGCCAGGCACGCCTGCGGCACCGCCAGCCGATTCTACGTCGTCTGAGCCAGCAAGCCAGATTGACAACAAGTCAGCACGACCGAGGCGCGCCGTCGGTGCCCCGGCGGCGCAGGAGCCGTCGTGACGCCCGCGCCGCCGCGCTCGCCCGTCGTGCTCGTGGCGACCCTTGCCGCGTCCGCGCTCGTCGGGTGCGGCTACGCGGCCGCGGCGCTTGCGTGGGCGGCGGGCTACGATCCGCGCCTCGGCGCGCCCGTCGTCGCGCTGAGCGGACCGGCGCTCGTCGTCGTCCGCTGCGCGCTCGTCTCGGGCGTCGCCCTCGCGGCGGCGCTCGCCTGGACCCGGCGGTGGCGTCCGACGCTCGTCGCGCTGCTCACCGTCGTCGCGTGCGCGCCGGCGTGGCTCGGCCCTGTCTACTCGCCGGCCGAGGGTGCGCGCTGGGCGGTCGTCGTGGCGCGCGCTGGCCGGCCCGAGGCGTCGCTCGCCGTGCAGGCCGGAGCCGCGGGTGGGCTCCTCGCACTCGTTCTGCTCTCGGCGCTCACGGTTGCCAAGCCGTTTCGTCCGTCGTCGGCGCACGGGACGGCTGCCTGGGGCGCAGGCGACGTGCTCACCGCGCCAAGTGGAGGGCTCGTGCTGGGGCGGGGGAGAGGGACGCCGCCACAGCCCGGAGACGTATCGAGTGCCCCGGCCGCGAGGCGGTCCGGCGCGTCTCCTCTGCTCCGCTACGACGGCCCCGGCCACGTGCTCACCGTCGCCCCGACGCGGGCTGGTAAGGGCGTCGGGGCCGTCGTGCCGAACCTCCTGGATCACCCCGGCCCGGTCGTCGTGACGGACCCGAAGGGCGAGAACCTCGTGCTGACGGCGCGCTACCGCGCGGGCGTGCTCGGCCACCGCGTGGTCGCGCTCGATCCGTTCGGGCTCGCGCCGGACAGTCTGTTCGGGCGGGTGGGGGAGGGGAGCATCTCGCGCGGCGGGCTGAACCCGCTCGGGCTCATCGGCGAGGGCTCGGCCGACGCTGCCGACGATGCGGCCGGCATCGCCGAGATGCTCGTAGTCGAGGAGGGCGGAGGCGGAGACAACAGCTTCTGGGCGGCCGAGGCGAAAGCGCTCCTGGCGGGCCTCATCCTCCACGTCGCGCTGAGCGAGTCCGGTGAGCGCCGCTCGCTCTTGACCGTGCGCGAGCTCTTGACGCTGGACGCGGACGGATTCGAGACGGTCGTCGAGAAGATGAAGGGCTCGGCCGACGCCGTCGTGCGCCGCGCGGGCAACCGGATCGACCAGAAGCACGACCGCGAGCGGAGCGCCGTCGTGTCGACCGCGCAGAGCCACACGCACTTTCTCGATTCGCCGCGGATGGCGAGCGTGCTCGGGCGCTCGACGTTCGACCCGTCCGCACTCCGCCCAGGCGCGGGCGGCCTGCCCGGCGACCACCTGTGGGGCGACGGCGCGTTCGACATGCACCGGCCGCTTTCGGTGTACCTGCTCCTTCCGCCGGACCGCCTCGACGCGTTCTCGCGGTGGCTGCGCCTCGTCGTCGCGACGTCCATCACGG
>JBBSUZ010000319.1:0-3412 GCA_038233965.1 Rhodothermales bacterium
CTTCATGACGGACTCCGTGACCTGCTGGTACAGAATGTCGTTGGAGCCCTCGAAGATCTGGAACGGCCGGCTGTCGACGAGCGAGCGCCCGGCGATGTGGTCTGCCCGGTATCCGTTGCCGCCGACGAGCTGCACGAGCGACTGCGCGGCCTCCTGCATCCAGTCCGAGCAGGTCGTCTTAAAGGCGTTGGCCTTGAGCGACGCGCCCGAGAGGTCGCGGTCCGTGCCGGCGTTCTCGGCCGTGTCGAGGCAGAGCGCGGCGCAGTTGGTGACGTAGGCCTGGAGACGCGCGATGCGCCCGCGGACCTGGTCGTAGTCCAGCAGCGACTGCCCGCCGACGAAGCGCTCGCGGCAGTGCCCGATGGCCTCGTCCAGCATGCGCCGGAGGTAGCCCATGCCCATGCCGGGAAACTGGAGGCGGCTGCGGTGCAGCACGTCTAGCATCATCTTGACGCCCGTCGTCTCGGGCTCGAGGCGCGCGTCGTCCGGCACCTCGATGTCGACGCGGTTGCGGCCATAGGGCAGCATCCGGAGGCCGAGGTTGGGGTAGATCTCCTCGACCTCGATCGTCTGACCGGGCATGGTCTGATCGGCGACGAAGAAGTCGACGTCGCGGCGGAGGTTGCCGTCGCCGGCGAGCGGGCGCGCGGTGACGAGCCAGTAGTCCGCCCAGCCGGTGAGCCCCCCCCAGTGCTTGGTGCCCTGGATGCGCGTCGTCCCGCGGCCCGTCTCGCGCCACGACGTCTTCATGCTGAGGGCGTCCGAGCCGTAGTCCGGCTCGGTGATCATGAGCCCGCCGAGGCGCTTGTCGCGGAGGACGCCAGCGAACGAGCGCGTCTTGACGCCCTCGCTGCCGTACTTGGCGACGGGCTGCAGGAACAGGCCGCCGTTGATGCCGACGAGAAGTGTCAGCGCGAGCGACTGGTAACCCGTCTCCTCGAGCACCGAGAGGCCCTCGCGGATGTGCCCGCCGCGGCCACCGTAGGCCTCGGGGATGTAGACCGAGAGCGGGTCCGTCTCGCGCATCCGGTCTAGCACGTAGGGCGGCAGGCCGCGCTCGGCGTTGATCGCGTCGCACGACGCGCGCTCGTCGAAGAGGTGCTTCAGACGGTCGCGATACGTTCCGATGAACTCGGTGAACGGCTGATTGCCACAGGGCGCCCCGTCACCCGACGCGACGGGCGACGTGGAGGGGGCGAGGCGGCGGAGCGGAAGGGCGCACATACAGGCGGCGGAGGCGGAGACGCAAAATAGGGCTGACACGCAGGACCGGCCCGGCGGGAACGCAGAAAGGGCGGTGACCGTGCTCGGGACTCTTCCGATGCCGACCGAGTGTCCGCCGTTCCCCAGTTCCACCTCCCGTCCGGCATTGCGGTCGCCGTGGCGACGCGGCCCGAGCCGGGCCTGCTCTCGGCAGACGAACGGACGCGCCTCGCAGGCTTTGCCAATGCCGACCGCCGCCACGCCTTCGTCCTCGGCCGAACGGCCGCGCGGACGCTCCTCGGCGCCCAGTTCGGCGTCGCGCCCGAGCACGTCGGGCTGGACGTCGCCCCAAGCGGCGCGCTCGTCGTGCCGGGTTACCGCGTGTCGGTCGCACACACGGGGCGCGGAGCAGACGCAGTCGGGATCGCCGCCGTCGCAGGCGTCCCGGTCGGCATCGATGCCGAGACGGTGGCGGTGCGGCGGCCGGACCTCTGGCGGCGCCTCCTCTCCCCCACCGAGCACGACGTCCTCGACGCCCTCGGGGGGCCGACGGACGACGTGCAGACGCTGCTCTGGGCCCTCAAGGAATCGGTTCTGAAAGGCCAGCAGACAGGCTTCCGGGCCGGCGCGAGGTCCGTCGTACTGTCTGTGCCCGACGCCGGGCGCGTCCGCGCCGTCTCGGACCTGAGCGGCGCGTGGGAGATCGCTTACGCCCGCCTCGGGGCAGCCATCGTCGCCGTCGCCTGGCAGGACGAGCCCGGCGACGACTGACGATTACATCGCCGCGAAGGTGTCGCACTGGCCGACGTCGCCGGACTGGAAGCCGCGGCGGAACCAGCTCGCGCGCTGCTCCGACGTCCCGTGCGTGAACGTCTCGGGCTGGACGCGCTGCCCGGCGGCCTCCTGCAACCGGTCGTCGCCGACGGCGGCCGCCGCGGCAAGCCCTTCCTCGACCTCGCCGTCCTCGAGCACGTCGCGCTCGGACTCGGCGTAGTGCGCCCAGATGCCGGCGTAGCAGTCGGCCTGGAGCTCGGTCGCGACCGAGCGGGCGTTGCTCTGGCGGCCTTCGAGCGTGCCCTCGAGGTTCTGGACGTGGTGGCCGATCTCGTGCGCGATGACGTAGGCGGCGGCGAAGTCCCCGGGCGCGCCCATCCGCGCGAGCTCGTTGAAGAACGACGGGTCGATGTAGAGCTTCTGGTCGGCCGGGCAGTAGAACGGGCCCGTGCGCGAGTCGGCTGCGCCGCAGGCCGTGTTGACGCCGCCGGAGAAGCGGACGAGCGTCGGCTCGGGGTAGTCGCCACCAGCCTTCTGGAAGAGCTCGCCCCAGACGCGCTCGGTGTCGCCGAGGACGGCGGCGAGGAAGTTGTTGGTCTCGTCCGAGAGGTCGGCCTGCTCGGTCGTCTGCGGCTCGGCCGAGCCGCCACCGCCGCCGACGAGACCGCTCGTGTCGACGCCGAAGTAGGCCCCGATGAGAAGCACCACGAGACCGCCGAGGCCGAGGCCGACACCACGGCCGCCTCCCCCGCCGCCGCTGGCGACGACGACGTTACTGGACCGACCGCTTCCGAATCGCATGGCTGTTCTGGCTGAGAGGGAGACGGTCTACGCAGCGCCCGCCCGGCCTGATCCGGCCGCAGCCGCTGGCACCCCGGCGGGGAGTCTCTACTTTGCGGTTCCCCCGCCCCGACGCCCGTGCTCGCCACCGTCCGCCTCGTCAACGCCGTCTTTTACGCGCACCACGGCGTCCTCGCCGAGGAGCACGTCGTCGGCGGCCGCTTCGAGGTCGACGTCGCGATGACGCTGGACGTGGCCGAGGCGGCGGAGACGGACAGCCTCGACCGGACGGTCGACTACGAGCGCGTCTACCGCATCGCGCGCGAGGTCGTGACGGGCGCCAACGCGTTCCTGATCGAGCGGCTCGCGTGGGGCATCGCGTCGGCGGTCCGCGAGGCGTACCCGGCGCTCGAGCGCGTCGAGGTGACGGTCCGCAAGCCGAACCCGCCCGTCGGCGGGCCGTGCGACCGCGCCGAGGTGTCGCTCGCGCTCGGCCCGGCGTGAGCGCGCGCGGCGTGAGCGCGCCCGAGACCACGGCGTTCGTCGGCCTCGGCTCCAATGTCGGCGACCGCCTCGCGGCGCTCCGGAACGCCGTCCGCGACATCGGAGGCCCGAGCATCCGCATCGCGGCCGTGAGCCCCGTGTACGAGACCGA
>JBBSUZ010000320.1:0-3409 GCA_038233965.1 Rhodothermales bacterium
CGCGCGCTGCCCTCGCCGCCCCGACCCGCGGGCACGCCGGCCCGCCGACTGCCCCCCGCGGCCCGCGCGTCCCGGCCTGCGCCGCGGCCTCGATGCGGGCGAGCTGGAGCCCGAACGTCGGGTGGAACATGGCGAGCCCGAAGACGCCCTCGCCCGTCTTCTCGCCTGTCGAGTCCACGTAGACGCGGCGCGTGCGCGGAAAGACCACGCGGTAGACCGACCCGTCCCACGCCGACGTCTGGTCTGCCTCCTCCATGCGCACGCGCGGAAATCCGCCGGGCGCGGCCGTGACGACGTCGGCGCCGACCGTCCACGTCGTGTCGGCGTCGGTGTAGCGGAGGTCGAGGTGGTACGCGAAGCCCGGCGTTTCGAGAACGGCGGCGTAGGCGACCGAGCGGAGGTCCTCCGGGTCGGGCTGGGCGTGGGCCGTCGCCGCCGTCAGGGCGAGCGCGAGCAGGGCGAGCGGGCGGATCATCAGAGCGGGTGTCGGTCGGGCGGAGGATAGCGCGGGCCTACACCCGCCACGCCGAGAGCAGCGCGTCCGGCCCGACCGTCTCCCACTCGGGCCGGGCGAACGCGAGCGCGTCGCCCATCGCGTCGACGCCGAGCCCGCCCGTCGCCTGCCGGCCGGTGCCGACGAGCTTCGGGGCGACGAACCAGCGGAGGCGGTCGGCGAGGCGCTCGCGCAGGAGCGCGGTCGTGAGTCCCGGCCCGGCTTCGACGAGGACCGACTGCACGAGCGTCCGGCCCTGCGGGAGCGGCGTTCCCAACGCATCTTGCCCGGCGCCGAGCGCGTCGAGGAGCGCGCCGAGGTCGAGGTGGCTGTCTGTTTCGGGGACGGTCCAGATCGCGCCGCCGGCGTCCCGAACCGCCTCGGCGTAGGCCGGCGCAGCACCGGAGGCGACGACCGCGAGCGTCGGCAGCCCGTCGGTGAACAGGGCGAGCGTGGGCGGGAGCGCCCCGGTTCGGTCGAGGACGATGCGGAGCGGGCCGCGCGCGCCGGATGCCAGCGGCGCGTCACGGACCGTCAGGGCGGGATCGTCGGCGCGCGCCGTCCCGGCCCCGACGAGCACGGCGTCGGCCGTGGCGCGCCAGGCGTGGACGCGCGCGCGCGCCACGGGACCGGTTATCCACCGGCTGTCCCCGGTGTGCGTCGCGACTTGCCCGTCCAGCGTCGCCGCGACCTTGAGCGTCACGAGCGGCCGGCCCGTCGCGACGTGCGTCAGGAAGGCGGCGTTGACGTCGCGCGCGTCCTGCTCGTTCTGCCCGACGCTCACCGGGATGCCGGCGGCGCGGATGCGCGCGATGCCCTGCCCGGCGACGGCCGGGAACGGGTCCGCGTGCGCCACGACGACGCGGGCGAACCCGGTGCGCACGACGAGGTCGGCGCAGGGCGGCGTCTTGCCCCAGTGGCTGCACGGCTCGAGCGTCACGACGAGCGTCGCCTCGCGGAGCCGGCCGCCGAACCCGCGCGCCTCGGCGTCGCGGACGGCCCAGACCTCGGCGTGCGCGCCGCCGTAGCGCCCGTACCAGCCCTCGCCCCAGACGTCGCCGTCCGGCCCGACGATGACAGCCCCGACGAGCGCGCCCGGCGAGGCCGTGCCGGCGCCGCGGGCGGCGAGCGCGACGGCGTGCGTCATGGCAGCGGCGTCCGTCATACCTCGACGGTCCCGGTCGGGAGCGCGTCCAGCGCCCACTGCTCGACGTAGAACCTGGACTCGCTGCGGACGCGGGGCAGCACGAACCGGCGCACGCCGTCAGGCGCGGGGCAGGCGCGGAACGCGTCCGCGAGGCTGTCGCGGAGCGGGCTGCGCGCCATCAGCGCCCAGTCGTGACCGTCGTGGGCGGGCATCGGCGTGAAGACGGCTGCGCCGATGTCGGCGAGGAGGAGCGTGCGGAGCGCGTGGGCGGACTGGTCGGCGTCACCGAGCACGATCGTCGCGAGGATGTCGGCCGGGATCGGGCCGGGTCCGAGCGCGAGCAGGTGCGTCCCGGCCGGGTCTTCGAGCGCGTCGCGCGCCTCGCGGTCGAGGATGCCCGTGGCGCGGCCGCCCGCCGTCAGGCGCGTCCACGTCCGGCCCGCGGCCCACGCCATGAGTGGATCGGAGAAGGCCGCCGGCGCGCCGATGGCCGTCAGCCCGACGCGTTCGGGCGCCGAGCCCGAGAGGACGGTCCCGGCGAGGTAGGCGCGGGCGAACGGCGACGACGGCTCGCGGAGGCGTTCGAGAAATGCCTCGGCCGAGGCGTCGGCGGGTGCGGGCGTGTCGCCGTTGCCCGCGCCGAGCGGCGAGCCGCCGCCGAGGGCGGCCGGGTCTTCGACGAACACTTTGACGACGTCCATGCGGCATCCACGCGCGCGACCGGCCAGCGTTCCGGCGGGAGAGATGGTGCCGGGTGGGAGCCGCCGCGCCCGGACCGTCGTAGGGGTCGTTTCTCATCGACCGATCGTTTCTCCGCATGAAGGCTCTTGCCTCCGCGTATGCCTGGGTCGCGATCGCGACCATCGTCCTCGTCGCGCTGCCCGTGATGGCCGTCGTGCGCCTGTTCGACCGCGACCCGGCGCGCTACGCCACCGGGCGGACGTTCCGCTGGTTCGGCGGCTGCGTCACGCGCGTCAACCCGGCATGGGCCATCCGGATCACCGGCGACATGCCTGCCGACCCCCGCCATCCGTTCGTCGCCGTGAGTAACCACCAGTCCAGCGCCGACATTCCGCTCGTCTCGCGGCTGCCGTGGGAGATGAAGTGGGTCGCGAAGAAGGCGCTCTTCGACGTGCCCGTGCTGGGCTGGGAGATGACGCTCGCGGGCGACATCCCCGTCGACCGGCGCGACCCGAACAGCCGGGCGACCGTGCTCGTCCGTGCGCGGGCGGCCCTGGCACGGCGCTGCTCGGTGATGTTCTTCGCCGAGGGCACGCGCAGTCGCGACGGCCGCGTCAAGGCCTTTCAGGACGGCGCGTTCCGTCTCGCCGTCGAAACGCAGACGCCGATCCTGCCGATCGCCGTCGACGGCACCATGAATGCGCTCCCGACGCAGGGCTGGATGTTCAGTCGCGCGACGTGCCGCGTCCACGTCTTCGCGCCCATCGAGACGGCCGGACTGACGGCGGACGACGTGCCGGCACTGCGCGAGCGGGTCCGGCAGACGATCATGGACCAGGTGGCGACGTGGCGCGGCGTCCCGTCTGAGACCGTCGACGCGCTGGCCGAGGTGACGGCCTGAGGTCGAAGACGGTTCGAAGAGCGCGCCCGACGTGTGCCCGGCAGTTGCCCCGGCCGGCCGGGTTTGTACTTTAGGCCTCCCGCTGCGGCGGGGACACTGCCCGATAGCTCAATTGGCAGAGCGCCAGTTTCTGGATCTGGAGGTTCAAGGTTCGATTCCTTGTCGGGCAACCCGGCGCCCGCTCTCA
>JBBSUZ010000321.1:0-3385 GCA_038233965.1 Rhodothermales bacterium
ACGTCGAGCGCGCGCGGCTCGGCCTGCCGGAGGTACGGCAGCGGCTCGGGATTGGCTGCGGCGTCACCTTCGGCGGTGTCGCCGGACTGCGCCTCACCGTCGACGCGGAACGGGTCCAGGGCGGCCGCGGGCACGATCCACGGGCTCACGCTCGTGCAGAAACTCTTGGCCAGGAACGGCCCGAGCGGGACGTACTCCCATTTCTGGATGTCGCGGGCGGACCAGTCGTTGACGAGGGCGTAGCCGAAGATGTGGTCGCGGGCATCCTCGATCGCGACCGGCTCGCCGAGCGCGTTGCCCGGCCCGACGAAGACGCCGAGCTCGAGCTCGATGTCGAGCTGCTTCGACGGCCCGAAGACCGGCGGCGCGGCGTCGTCCGGGCGCGTCTGACCGCACGGCCGAACCACCGGCGTTCCGCTCACGACGACGCTCGACGCGCGCCCGTGGTAGCCGACCGGCAGATGCAGCCAGTTGGGCATCAGCGCGTTGTCCGCCCCGCGGAACATGACGCCGACGTTGGTCGCGTGCTGCCGCGACGAGTAGAAGTCCGTGTAGTCGCCGATCTGAGCCGGGACGTGCATCGTGACGTCGGCGAGCGGGATGAGGGCGGCGGTGCAGAGCGCATCGTCCGACCGGAGTGCGTCGTCGCCGTCGGCGCTCAGGAGATCCTGGAGGCGCGTCCGAACAGCGTCCCACGTCCCCGTCCCCGCGCCCATGAAGGCGTTGAGGTGCGGCGAGCCAAACGTCTCGGGCGCAACGGGTAAGAGACGTTCGATCACCGAGAGGTCGACGAGGGTTGCGCCGACGCGTGTTGCACAGCGCGGCGCGTGACCGTCGCGAGAGAAGACGCCGTAGGGCAGCGTGTCGAGGCCGAAGCCGAGGGCGGGGTCGCAGTCGATGAAGGACGTCACGGAAAGGCGGGGTGCGTGGTACAGGGTTCTGGGTACGGAACCGAGTACGTCGTACCCGGAGCCTTGTACCCGCAGGTCACAGCCAGTCGAGGGCGCGGAGATCCTCGCGGGGTTCGTCGAAGGAGCAGGAGCCGTAGCCGAGCGCGGTTCGCGCACGGGCCGTCTCGACCTGCTCGGGGCGTGCCGAGAGCGAGCGCCAGCCGAGCGTGTCGCCCAGCGTCCACTCGGCGGGGTCGCGGCTGTCGAGGATTTCGGCGAGGTCGTCCGCCGCGAGGTCGTGGACGGCGGCGAGGATGGCGCCGCCGAAGACGTTGACGAAGCCGGGGGCGTCGGGGCCGGACGCCGTCGCGTGGCGGAGCGGGTGGTGCAGGCCCGCGGTCGCCTTCGTCGGGACGCCGGCGCGGCGGGCGGCCGTGAGTGCAGACGCCAGCGCGCCGGGCGACGGGACGCCCTCGCCCCCGCAGCGGAGCTTGGCGGCGAACGCGTCCCGTCCGAGCCGCCCATTCGCTTCGTCGATGGCATAGGCGGCGGGCTCGGGCGTGCCAGCGTCCGCGAGAAACGGAATCTCGACGGCGGCACGACCCTCGTCGCCGAGGCGCGGGGCGAGCGCGCCTAGGACGCCCGCGAGCGCGTCCGGGTCGAGCGCGAGGGCGACGGGCAGGCGGAACTCGAAGGCGTCGCAGACAGCGCGGCTGTGGAGGCGGCGCTCGAAGCCGCGGGCGACGGCGATGACCGCCTCAGCGTCCGAGAGCCACGCGAGCGCCGGGTCCGGCGGCACGCCGGCGGGGGCGGGCGCGGCGGGGGCGGGACGCGCGGCGCCGAGGACGGAAAAGCGGACCGGGGCGTCGCCCTCGACGCCCGCGATGAGCGGCTCGGCGTCTGCGAGGCGCGCCGCCGGGATCAGGAAGCGCCCCAGCATCCAGGCGTCGGGCCCGGTGCGGTAGCGCCCGTAGAGGTCGAGCGCGGGCTCGAGCGCGAGCTCGGCCGGCGGGAAGAGGCCGGCGTAATCGATCAGGCCGTCGAGAAAGGCGCGGCGGGCGGGCGGCATGGTCCGGACCCCCAGGTCGGTTGTTGCGTCGAAGGTAGCCCGTACCTTGGCGACGTCCGGCCTGCCGGGCGCGCTCTGCACACTCTCTCTCCGCCTCCATGCGCACGCTTTCCCCGCTCCTCCTGCTCGTCTTCTTCGCGGCCCTCAGCGCGTGCTCCGCCCCGGCCGCCGGCGGCGCCGGCCTCGGCGCCGCCCGGGCCGCAGCCGAGGCCGGCAACTACGCCGCCGCGCTCGTCCTCGCAGACACCGCCGTCGCACGCACACCGCAGGACGCCGAGGCGTACATCCTCCGCGCCGACATCCGCCGCCGCATGATCGCCGCCGACGCGGCCACCGTCGACTCGATGGCCGTCTCGATGGCCCTCGCCGACGCGCAGCGCGCCGCTCAGATCGCGCCCGAGAACGTCAACTCGACGAACGTGATGACGAACCTCTGGATCACGTCCATGAACCGCGGCGCGACCTCCTTCCAGCAGAGCCCGGCGGACTACCGCGGCGCCCGCATTCTCTTCCGCAACGCGACGCTCGTCCGCCCGGACTCGGCCCTGAGCCAGGTCAACTACGGCCTCGCGCTCTACGCATCGGGCAACGAGTACGGCGCCATCGAGCCGTACCGCGCCGCGATCCGCCTCGACCCGAACGACGCGGCGACGTACCGCCGCCTCGGCCGCGCCCTGCGCGGCGCCGAGCAGGGAACGGAGGCCGTCTCGGTCCTCGAAGGCGCGGCCACGCGCTTCCCGAACGACGACATGATCCGCGCCGACCTCTTCGCCGCCTACGAGCGGACGGGCCGCGGTGCCGAGGCCATCGCTCGCTACGAGACCGAGCTCGCCCGCGCGACGCCCGCCACCGAGCCCGCCCTGCGCCTCCAGTACGGCATCGCGCTGCTCCAGGCCCGCCGCGTCGACGACTCGATCCGCGAGCTGACGCGCGCCGTCGAGCTCGCCCCCGACGACGCCACGGCCCAGTACAACCTCGGCGCGGCGATCCAGAACAAGGCCGCCACGCTCAGCGCCGAGGCCAACGCGACGACGTCAAACTCGGAGAACGCACGCCTCATCCGCGAGCGCAACGCGGCGCTCGAGCAGTCGCTGCCGTACTTCGAGCGCGCCCGCACGCTCTCGGCCGAGGGCGACGACCGCCGCGGCGCGTGCACGGCCCTCTTCCGCGTCTATACGACGCTCGGCCGCACCAACGACGCGCGCGGCGTCTCGGAGTGCGCTGGCATCCCGATGAACTAAGCGCCCCGGCGGCACCGCTGCCGGCAGACGGTCCCGGCGGGGGCGCTCGACGCGCCCCCGCCCTCTTTTTGTCCAGACGCTCCAACCGATCCCGTGACCGATCCCCACGACGACCCCGATTGGGGCTTTGCCACCCGCGCCGTCCACGCCGGGCAGGCGCCGGACCCCTCGACGGGCGCCATCAT
>JBBSUZ010000322.1:0-3350 GCA_038233965.1 Rhodothermales bacterium
CCCTTCAACCCTTCAACCCTTCAACCCTTCAACCCTTCAACCCTTCAACCCTTCATGCGCATCGGCATCGTCTCGGACACCCACGGCGTCTACCACCCCGAACTCGACGTCGTGTTCAAGGACGTCGACCTCATCCTCCACGCCGGCGACGTCGGGCCGGGCGGCATCGTGGAGCGGCTCGAGCGGCTCGCGCCCGTCGTCGGCGTGTGGGGCAACATCGACGGGCGCGACATCCGGCAGCGCTTCGGCGAGAATGCGCGCATCATGGCTGGCGGTATGCGGGTCTGGATGACGCACATCGGCGGCCACCCGAAGCGCTGGGACAAGGCCGTCAAGGAGTCGATCCTCGCCGACCCGCCGGACCTGTTCGTCTGCGGCCACAGCCACATCCTGCGCGTCGAGCGCGTGAAGGCGCTCGGCGGGATGCTCTACATCAACCCCGGCGCGGCCGGCACGCAGGGCTTCCACCAGGTCCGGACGTGCGTCCGGCTGACGGTCGAGGACGGGAAGGCGACGGCGGCCGAGGTCGTCCACCTCGCCGACCCGTCGCGCCCCGGCTGACGCCGTTACCGCGCGAGGATCCAGTCGGCGACGGCCGCCATCATCCCGGCCGAAAACGACGTGGTGATCTGGCCGTACTCGGTCGGGTCGCCCGTCGCGGTGGGCTGGAAGAGGTGGTTGAGGCCGGGGAAGACGCGGACCTCGGTGCCCGCCGGCGCATCGGCGAGGGCGGCCCGCATCGCCGGCACGTTGTCGCTGGCGCGCACCTGCTGGTCGAGCGCGCCGAACACGGCGAAGGCCGGCACGCGGAGGCTGCGGAGCGCCGGGGCGGGGTCGTGGGCGATGAAGTAGCGCATCCACGGCTCGTCGAGGCCGCCCAGGATGGGCTCGATCGCGAAGGCGTCGGGGCCGAGCGTGGCGCGGTCCGCCGCCGACATGGTGGACGTGCCCTCGCGGAACGCGGCCCGGGCCCGCTCGGCGGCCGTCGCCGCGTCGCCCGACGCGACGGCGTCGAGCGCAGCCGAGAGCGCGGCGTCGTAGGCCGCGATGCCGGCCGCCGAGGCGCCCGACTCCGGCAGGCCGCGCGCGAGCTGGTACCGGAGCACCTCGCGGCCCGAGATGGCCGGCCCGGCGAGCAGGACGACGAAGTCGACATCGGTCGACGCGTTGGCAGCCATGGGCGCGATCTCGCCCCCCTCGGAGTGCCCCACGACGCCGACGCTCGACACCTCGGGGCGCGCGGCGAGCCACTCGGCCGCGGCCTGCGCGTCGAGGGCGAAGTCGGCCGTCGTGGACGAGCGGAAGTCGCCGGTCGAGCGGCCGACGCCGCGGTCGTCGGTGCGGAGCACGGCGCTGCCGCGGCGGGCGAGCGCGTCGGCGAGGACGGCGAAGGGGCGGTGGCCGAGGAGCGCCTCGTCGCGGTCCTGCGGGCCCGAGCCCGTCACGAGCACGACGGCCGGGAACGGACCGGCACCCGCGGGGAGCGTGAGCGTGCCAGCGAGCGTCACGCCGGTGACGGAAGCGATCGTGACATCCTCGTCGCGGTACGGGAACGGCGCGCGCGGCGTGTCGGCGCGCGCGGCCAGGCCGCCCGAGTCACCGGCGGCGAGGCGCGTCAGGACGAGCGGCAGGCTCGCGCCGCCCTGGCTCCACGTGCCCGTGATCGCGTCCCCAGCGACGGTGCCCTCGTAGCGCCCGCCGATCGACGGGATGCCGAGCGTCAGCCGGTCGCCCGCGAGGGACGTCGTGCCGACCGGGACGCCCGTCGCGCCCTGCATCGGGACGTCGAACGTGGCGGCGAGCGCACCATCCGTATCGGTGACGTGGAGGATGAGCGTGAGGCCGGTCCCGGTGAGCTCGCCCGACCAGTTGCCGACGGCGGGCGACTGTGCGGCGGCGGCCGAGGCGAAGAACAGGGCGGCGAGGAGAAGGCGAGGCATCCGGGCGAGGGTCTGATGCGAGAGGAAACGGCGGGCGACAGCATACTGCGTCGATGCGCGGGTCGTGACCACACGGGAACGCGGCAGGCTAGTTTCAGCGCATGCCCGATCCGCGCCCCGACCCGACGCCGCAGCAGGCGCTCGCCGCGCGCGAGCAGGAGCTGCGCACGCTGCTGGAGCTCTCGCAGGCCTTCGGCCGCGACCTCGACCGCGACGCCATCCTCGCGCGCCTCGGCTACGCGCTCATGGGCCAGATGCTCGTCCGCCGCGCCGCCGCGTTCCTGCGCGCGCCCGACGGACGCCTCGTCCCGGCTGGCCCGGGCGTGTGCCCGGACGTTCCCGCCGCCCTCGCCGACCTCGTCCGCCCCGCCGCCATCGCCGACGGCCCGCTCGCCGACGCCGGCTTCGCCGTGGCCGTCCCGCTGCGTGCGGGCGACGTCTCGCGCGGCGTCGTCCTGCTCGGCCGCCGCGCCTCGGGGGGCCCGCCGGACGCGCGCGCCTTCGACTTCGCCGCCGCGCTCGCCGCGCTCGCCGTCGGGGCACTCGAAACGGCGGACCGGGTCGCGGACCGCGTCGCCGAGCAGGTCGCGACGGAGGCGGCGCGCGAGGAGATGCGGCTCGCCCGCGAGATCCAGCGCGGCCTGTTGCCGCGCACGCTGCCGAGCGTGCCCGGCCTCGACGTGGCCGTCCGGTGGCGGCCGAGCGCCGCCGTCTCGGGCGACACCTACGACGCCGGCGCGCTGGACGACGGTCGCCTCGTCGTCGCCGTGGCGGACGTCGTCGGCAAGGGCCTGCCCGCGGCCCTCCTGACGTCGACGGTCCAGGCCGGGCTGCGCCTGCTCCGGCCGGACGGGCCTGACCCGGGCCGCGCGCTCTCGGCCGTTACGGCGCGGCTCGACCGGCTCATCGCCGAGAGCACGGAGCCGCACCAGTTCGCGACGCTCGCGTGGGCCGTCGTGGATCCGGCGACGGGCCGCGTGTGGTCGGTCGCGGCGGGGCACCCGTCGCCGCGGATCGTCCGGGCGGACGGGCGCGTCGAGGCGCTCGACGGCGGCGGGCCGCTCCTCGGCGTCGTCCCGGATGCGACGTTCGCGTTCGCCGAGGCGACCCTTCAGCCCGGCGACGCGCTCGTCCTGTTCTCGGACGGCCTCACGGAGTCGCTCGACGCTGCGGGCGAGGAGTGGGGCGAGGGCGGCCTCGACGCCGCGCTCGCGCTCGGCCCCGACATCTCGGCCGACGCTCTCCTCGACCGCCTCATCGCGGCGTCGGACGCCTTCGCCGGGCCGGACGCCGCCGTCGCCCCGGACGACCTGACGGCCATCGCCGTCCACCGAACCGCGCCGTCTGACCCGCTGGAAACCCCGTAGAGATGCCCCGCTGGGGCGTCTCGTGCCGCGCACCGCGCCCGTC
>JBBSUZ010000323.1:0-3339 GCA_038233965.1 Rhodothermales bacterium
CGGAGTCGTAGCTGTGGCTGAGAGGTCTGGGCATGGCTCTGTCAGTCTTGTCGAGTGGTATCCACAAGATCTGACGGACTCCCGCCCACGGGCCGACTGACAATCCTCAACGCCCTCTCAGAGCAGACGTGCTCGACGGTGCCGTCCGCGCGCCCGATCAGCACGTCCGTCGCCAGCCCGAGGAACAGGCCGTGCCCCAGCACGCCCGGCGTCGTGTCGATGGCGACCGAGACCGCGTGCGCGTCCGCGATGCCGTCCGGGAAGCGGGCGTCCAGGATCCACAGGCCCTGGTCCGTCACGAGCGGCCCGTCCTTCGCGACCGCCATCCGCAGCACCGGCACCGCCCCGAGCCCGCGCAGCGTCCGCGCGACCGCCGCGGCCGCCAGTGGCAGCACCTCGACCGGCACCGGCATGAGCGTCCCCAGCCGCCCGACGCGCTTCGAGCCGTCCGCGAGCACCACGAACCGCGACGCGAGCGCCGCCACGACCTTCTCGCGGACGTGCGCCCCGCCGCGCCCCTTCGTCAGGTTCAGGTCCGGGTCGACCTCGTCCGCCCCGTCGAGCGCGACGTCGAGGGCCGGCGCGTCGGGGTCGAGCGCGTCCAGCCCCAGGTCGTCGATGCTCAGCAGCGGCACGCCGTGCTGCCGCGCCAGCCGCTCCGCCGCGAACGACGTCGGCACGCCGGCCACACGCAGCCCCTCCTCGCGGACGCGCCGGCCGAGCGCCGCGATCGCGAACGCCGTCGTCGAGCCCGTCCCCAGCCCGAGCCGCATCCCGTCCGTGACGAGGGCGGCCGCGGCCTCTCCGGCGGCCTGCTTGGCGAGATCCTGGTCGGTCATCGGAATGCGGGTACGGGGTACGGGGTACGGGATGGTACGGGTCTCGGAAGAGTGCGCGGCTCCGCGCGGGCGAACCCCACCCACTGCCTTTCGTACCCCGAACCTAGAACCCCGTACCCCGATGGAAACCGTCACCGCCCACCGCTACGTCGCGCCGCTGCGCGAGGGCGGCTCGCTCCCCGCCGTCGTCGAGACCGACGCCGGGACGTTCGTCGTCAAGTTCCGCGGCGCGGGGCAGGGCGCGCGCGCGCTCGTCGCCGAGCTCGTCGCCGGCGGCATCGCGCAGGCGCTCGGCCTGCCGATGCCCGCCCTCGCCGTCGTCGCGCTGCCGGACGGCTTCGGGCGCGCCGAGCCGGACCCCGAGATCCAGGACATCCTCAAGGGCTCGGCCGGCGAGAACGTCGGCCTCGGCTTCCTGCCCGCCGCCTTCACCTACGACCCCGCCGGCATGGCGGACCTCGTCGACGCCGACCTCGCCTCGGCCATCGTCTGGTTCGACGCCCTCACGACCAACATCGACCGCACGCCGCGCAACCCGAACCTCCTGATGACGGCCGAGGGCGACGCCCGCACGCCGACGCTCTGGCTCATCGACCACGGCGCGAGCCTCTACGTCCACCACAACTGGGACGCCGCGACGCCCGAGCGCGCCCGCGCGCCGTTCGCCGCGATCACGGACCACGTCCTGCTCCCGCTCGCGACCGCCCTCCCCGCCGCCGACGCCCGCCTCGCCCCGCTCCTCACCGAGCCCGTCCTCCGCGACGTCGTCGCCGCCGTGCCGGACGCCCTCCTGATGGACGCGCCCGCCGGCCGCACCCCGCCCTTCCCCACGCCCGACGCCAACCGGCAGGCCTACCTCGACCTGCTCACCACGCGCCTCGACGGCCCGCGCGCGTGGGCCGAGGCCGCCGCCGAGGCGCACACGGCGGCGCTGTCCGCACCCGCGCAGCCGCTCGGGTACCGCCGGTGAGCGCGGCGCACGCCGGCGTCCTTCACGCCTACGACTACGCGCTCGTCCGCGTCGTGCCGCGCCCCGAGACGGGCGACGGCGAGGCCGTCGGGGTCGCCCTGCACGCGCGCCGCGCCGGCGTCTTCGCGCTCGTCCTCGCCGACGCGCCGGACGCGCTCGCCGAGCGCCTCGCCGCCCGCTGGCCCGGCCTCGACGCGCGCCTCACCGCCTGCGCGCTGCACGGCATGACGGAGGTCGCGGCGGGCCGCGGCGGGCCGCTCGGCCTGCTCCCGCCGTCCGAGCGCTTCCACTGGCTCGTCGCCGTCCGGTCGTCCGTCCTCCAGGCCGGGCCCGTCCGGACGGGCGTCTCGGACGACCCGGCCGCCGAGGCCGAGCGTATCGCCGCTGCCATTCGTGGCGGGTGGGACCCGCGGGCACCGACCGGCGTCTAGCACGGCTCCCCTTCGCGCACCCGGATGACTGACTTCGACGACGACTTCGACTTCGACGACGCTGACGACGCCGACCTCGACGGCCCCGACGCCTTCCCGGGCACCGGCCCCGAGGGCTTCGCCGACCTCGACCCCGAAACCCTCGCCGTGCTCGACGGCGCGAGCGCCGACGCCTTCGCCGCGCGCAAGAAGACGCTCTCGCGCATCCTCGCCGGCGGCGAGACGGGCGTCCAGTTCGCGAGCCTCGCCCTCTTCGCCGAGCCCCTCTTCTCGCTCTACGAGCTCGACCCGGACGACGCCTTCCGCCTCGCGACCGAGCCCGAGGCCGTCGCCGACGACACGGTCGCGCTGCTCGAGACGGCGCGCGTGCTGTGGGCCTTCCTCGCGCTGAGCGAGCAGGAGCAGGGCCACCGCCGGCAGGCCCTCGCCGCCCAGCTCGTCGGCGACGACCCGTCCGAGGACGACTGGCTCGCGCTCGACGGCCTCCTCGACGCCGCCCGGCCCTACTGGAACGCGATGGAGCCCGAGGAGATCGCCGCCGCCGAGCTCACCGAGCACGAGACGCTCGCCTTCGACGACCTCCTGCACCACCCCGCGTTCCGCGTCGGGACCGAGGCCGACGACGCGTCGCACGCCGGCTTCGGGCCGGACGCGCTCTCGGACGTCGAGGCGCGCGCGCGCTTCGCGCAGCCGCTCCTGGACGCCATCGACCCCGCCGCCGACGCCGACGCCTTCGAGGACGCCCTCGCCCGCGCCGACGCCTACTGGTCCTTCGCCCGGACGGCCGAGCCGGACGCCGCCGCAGCGGGCCGCGCCTTCGCCCGAGACCACGCCGGCGCGTCCGCGGACGAGGCTCAGACGATGGTGCTCCGCTACCGCGAGCTGTTCCCCGAGAAGGGCTGAGCGCGCGCGTTACAGCGCGAAGGCGGTGGGCGCCTCTTTGTAGAGGATGAAGACGCCCATCGCGACGAGGAAGACGGCGAAGCCGCGCCGCAGCAGCGTCTGCGGCACGCGTCCGCTCAGTCGCGACCCGACGAGCGAGCCCACGACGCCGATCGCCGCGAACGTCCCGACGAGGCGCCAGTCCACGGACGCGCCC
>JBBSUZ010000324.1:0-3336 GCA_038233965.1 Rhodothermales bacterium
ACGGCCGAGATCGTCGTCGCGTACCACTCCGAAGGCCGCCCCGGCCCGTTCGAGAAGCACGTCACCGTCGTGACGGACGCGGGCGACACGACGACGCTGACGATCGTCGGCGACGTCGTGCCGGTCTTTACGCGCGGCGGCGCGGCGCAGGGCTCGCTCGTGTTCTCGCACGACACGTTCGTCGACGAGCGCGCGGCTGCTGCGGCGGGCGAGGCGGTCCAGCACGCGTTCCAGTTCCAGAACCAGGGCGACCGGCCGGTCCGCATCACGTCGGCCACGACGTCGGCGGGCGCGGCCGTGCAGGTCGTCTTCCCGGACCGCCCCGTGTTCTCGCGCGACGTCGCGGGCCTGCTCGTCATGATCGACGACCCGGCCGCGATCGCCGGTCCGGACGGCTCGTTCGACGTTGCGATCACGCTCGAGACGACGGACGCGGTGCAGCCGACCAAGTCGCTGCGGCTGCGCGGCGTCGTGATTCCGTGACCGCGCCGGGCGCGTCGGGGCGCGTGGCGCAGGTAAACGTGTCGCCGAAGGGCGGCGTGCCGAAGCTGCCGGTCCCCGAGGCCGCGGTCGGGCCGCTCGGGCTCGCGGGCGACGCCGTTCGCTACACCAAGATCCACGGCGGGCCCGAGCGCGCCGTCTGCGTGTTCTCGCTGGAGCTCATCGAGCGGCTGCAGGCCGAGGGCCACCCGGTCGCGCCCGGCACGACGGGCGAGAACCTGACGCTCGCCGGCCTCGACTGGGCCGCGCTGGGCGCGGGCGACGTGCTCGCCGTCGGTACCGACGTCCGCCTGCAGCTCACGACGCGCGTCGAGCCGTGCCGGACGATCCGGGCCAGCTTCACGGGTGGCCAGTTCAAGCGCATCCAGCCCGCCACGCACCTGGCCGAGACGCGCTGGTACACGCGCGTCCTCGCCAGCGGGACAGTCCGCCCGGGCGATGCGGTGAGCGTCGAGGCCTAGAAGCCGGCGACGTGGACGTCGTAGCGACCCGCGTCGGTCGTGGCGGCGAGCGCGCCGAGGCTCCCGCCGACTGCCGCGCCGATGGTCGCGCCGCGGCGGATGCCCGTTCCGCCCTCGGGGCCGGGGCACGCGGAGGAGGGACGGCCGGTCGCGCACGACGAACCGGCTCACGCCGGTGAGCGGGACGTCCTCGCGCGCGCCACGTGACCGGGCGACCAGAAGGCCGTCCTGAATCCGGACGCCCTGCGTGTCGGGACGCAGGTCTCGGCGCTCGCCCGACGCGAGAGTGACGCTCAGCCGGTCGACGCCGCCCCACCGGACGTCGAGGTCGACGAGGGCGGAGTCGACGCGCTCGGGCGAGACGAAATAGGCGACGCGCGGGCCGGTGAGGGCGGGCGTCGCGCGCGGGCCGCCGTCGGGCGTCATCACGGCGGCGGGGATCAGCGGGCAGCCGCAGAGTGCGACGGCGAGCAGGCAGACGGCGGCCCGCATCAGCTCAGCGGCGCGGCGGGGCGGCGTTGGGGCCCGGCGGCGGGCGCGGGTCCAGCCGGCCGATCAGGATCGTCTCGCGCAGCGCGGACGACAGGTAGAGCACGAACACGAACGGGATGGCGACGAGCGCGAACTGGTCGAACGCCGTCCACTCCTGGCCCCAGAAGGTGCGCGTGGGGTTGCCGAAGGCCCAGATGGCCGTGTTGACGGCGATCATCACGATGCGCAGCTCGGTCGGGCCGCCGCCCCAGAACGAGATCTTGAACACGCCGCGCGCGATCTCGACCATGTTCACGAGGTTCATCATGAGCAGGAAGCCGACGAGGATCGCGAGCGCGAAGTCCATGCGCATCAGCGGCCCGTAGCCGAGCGCGATGAAGATCATGGCGGCCGAGATGGCGTCGGCCTGGTGGTCCACGAAGAAGCCGTACTTCTCGCGGCGGATGTCGCGGACGCGCGCGAGCGTGCCGTCGAGCGAGTCGCCCCACCAGTGGAGGACGTAGCCGAGTGAGGCGACGTGGAGCCACAGCAGGCTCCGGCCAGCGAGGATGTAGCCCGCCCCCGTCAGCGCGGTGCCGATGAGCGCAGCGACCGTCAGCGTGTCCGGCGTGACCCAGGCCGGCAGGCGGCGGGCCATACGCGGCAGCGACCACTTCTCGAAGCGGGCGACGAACGTGTCGTTGACGCGCGGCGTCGCGACGGGGCGGTCCGCAGCAGCGTCGATGGGGGGCGTCTCCAGGGAATCGGGCATCAGGAGCAGGAGGCGAGGGCCTGGTCGAGGTCGGCCAGCAGGTCGGCCTCGTCCTCGACGCCGACCGAGAGGCGGACGAGGCTGTCGGGCAGGCCCGAGGCGCGGCGGACGTCGGCCGGGATCGAGCCGTGGGTCATCGAGGCCGGGTGCGAGACGAGGCTCTCGACGCCGCCGAGGCTCTCGGCGAGCGCGAAGACGCGCGTCGCGGCCATGAAGCGAACGGCCGTCTCGATGGCGTCGTCCTTGAGCGTGAACGAGAGCATGCCGCCGAAGTCGCGCATCTGCTTCTTGGCGACGTCGTGGCCGGGGTGGTCCTCGAAGCCCGGCCAGCGGACGTCTGCGACGACGGGATGGGCGCGGAGGTGGTGCGCGACGGCCGCGCCGTTCGAGCAGTGGCGCTCCATGCGCAGGTGCAGCGTCTTGGTCGCGCGGAGCAGCAGGAAGCAGTCCATCGGGCTCGGCGCGGCACCCGTGCACTTGATCTGGAAGCGGAGGTGCTCGGCCCAATCGTCGTCCGACGTCATCACGGCCCCGCCGACGACGTCCGAGTGGCCGCCGATGTACTTCGTCGTCGAGTGGACGACGAGGTCCGCGCCGAGCGCGAGCGGCTGCTGGAGGTACGGGCTCGCGAAGGTGTTGTCGACGACGAGCGAGACGCCGCGGGCGCGCGTGACGTCGGCGAGCGCGGCGATGTCCGTGATGCGGAGGAGCGGGTTGGTCGGCGTCTCGGCGAAGACCAGCTTGGTGTCGTCGGTCATCGCGGCCTCAGCCGCGTCGAGGTCCGTGAGGTCCGCGAACGTGAAGCGGATGCCCATCGGCTCGTGGATCTGCCGCATGAGGCGGTACGAGCCGCCGTAGAGGTCGTTCGACGCGACGACGTGGTCGCCGGGGCGCAGGCGCCGCAGGATGGCGTCCGTGGCCGCCACGCCCGAGGCGAAGGCGATGGCCTGCGTCGCTCCCTCGAGGCTGGCGAGGTTGCCCTCGAGCGCCGAGCGCGTCGGGTTGCTCACGCGTGAGTACTCGTGTCCCTGATGCTCGCCGGGGGCGGCCTGGACGTACGTGCTCGTGAGGTAGACCGGCGTCATGATGGCGCCCGTCGAGGGGTCCGGCGCCTGCCCGGCGTGGACGGCG
>JBBSUZ010000325.1:0-3331 GCA_038233965.1 Rhodothermales bacterium
GCACAACGACCTCGACGAGGTGGGGCTGGACACGTACCACCACACGTTCTTCGAGATGCTCGGCAACTGGTCCTTCGGGGACTACTTCAAGGCCGAGGCGATCCGCTGGGCGTGGGAGCTGCTCGTGACCCGCTGGGGGCTGGACCCGGCGCGTCTCTACGCGACCGTCCACGAAGGCGACGAGGCGCTCGGGCTCGGGCCGGACGACGAAGCCGCGGCGCTCTGGACGTCCGAGACGGCCATCTCGGCCGAGAACAACCTCTACCAGTCGTCCAAGGACAACTTCTGGATGATGGGCGACACGGGCCCCTGCGGCCCGTGCACCGAGATCCACGTCGACCTCCGCGACGCCCGCGAGCGCGCCATCGTGCCCGGCTCCGCCCTCGTCAACCAGGACGACCCGCGCGTGATGGAGATCTGGAACCTCGTCTTCATCCAGTACAACGCGCGCAAGGACGGCGACGTGACGACGCTCGAGCCGCTCGCGTCCAAGCACGTCGACACCGGCATGGGCTTCGAGCGCGTCTGCGCCGTGCTCCAGGGCAAGTCGTCGAACTACGACACGGACCTCTTCGCGCCGATCCTCGCCGCCGTCGCCCGTGCCGCCGGGCTGGAAGGCCGCGGGTCGCTCCCGGCCTACGACGCGCTCGACGAGACGGACCGGGCCGGCAAGACGACGCGCGTCGCGATGCGCGTCGTGGCCGACCACATCCGCACGCTCGTCTTCGCCATCGCCGACGGCGCCGCGCCGTCCAACACGGGCCGCGGCTACGTCATCCGCCGCATCCTGCGCCGCGCCGTCCGCTACGGCTACCAGGGCCTCGGGCTGCGGGAGCCGTTCCTGCACGCGCTCGTCCCGGCCGTCGTGCGCGAGATGGGCGACGCCTTCCCCGAGATCGTCGCCGCGCAGGACGCCATCGCGCGGACGATCCGCGGCGAGGAGGAGGCCTTCCTCAAGACGCTCGGGACGGGTATTGAGCTCTTCGACGAGGTCGCGCCGGTCCTCGCCAACCCGGACGACGCCGACCGCGCCGCGCTCGCGCGCCTCGCCCGTGCCTACCCCGGCGGCTCCGCCGACGACGCGCTCGCGGACGTCAAGGCGCACGCCGGGACGGTCCCGGGCGAGGTCGTCTTCCTGCTCCACGACACCTACGGCTTCCCCTCGGACCTCACGGCCGTCATGGCCCGCGAGCGCGGGCTGAGCGTCGACGAGGCGCGCTTCGAGACGCTCATGACCGAGCAGCGCGACCGCGCCCGCGCCGCCGCCGGCTTCGCCGTCGACTACAACGCGACCGAGGCCGCGTGGACGTCCGGCAACTCGGGCGACGACGACCGCGCGACCGACTTCACCGGCTACGACGCGCTGAGCGAGTCCGACGCCCGCGTCGTTCGCTCGCGCACACGCGGCGAGGACGCCGACGCCCGCCACGAGATCGTGCTGGACAAGACGCCGTTCTACGCCGAGTCCGGCGGGCAGGTCGGGGACACCGGCACGCTCACCGTCGGCGGCGAGACGGTCCGCGTGACCGACACCGTCAAGGGCGACGGCGGCCAGACCGTCCACGTCGTCGACCGGATGCCGGCCGAGCGCACCGGGCCCGTCACGGCGCGCGTCGACGCGGACCGCCGCCAGCGGATCGTCCGTCACCACACCGCCACGCACCTGCTCCAGGCCGCCCTGCGCGACCTGCTCGGCGACGGCATCCAGCAGCGCGGCTCGCGCGTCGAGCCGGACCGCCTGCGGTTCGACTTCGCCAGCCCCGAGCGCGTCACGCCGGAGCAGCAGCGCGCCGTCGAGGCGCGCGTCAACGCGCTCGTGCTCGCCAACCTGCCCGTCGTCATCGACCGGGACGTCCCGATCGCCGAGGCGCGCTCGCGCGGCGCGATGGCGCTCTTCGGCGAGAAGTACGGCGACGCCGTCCGCGTCGTGACCGTCCAGCCGCTCGTGGACGACGCCGGCCAGACGATCGCCGAGCCGCTCCCGGCGTCGGTCGAGCTCTGCGGCGGCACGCACGCGGCACGCACGGGCGAGGTCGGCCTGTTCCGGATCGTGTCCGAGGGCTCCGTGTCGTCCGGCGTGCGCCGCGTCGAGGCCGTCGCCGGCGAGGCGGCGCTCGCGTGGCTCGCCGGCCAGATGGCCGAGCTCGACGCCGCCCGCGGCCTCTTTAAGGGCCTCCCGGACGGCCTCGCGCCCGCCATCTCCGCCGTCCAGGACGAGGCGAAGGCGCTCCAGAAGGAAGTCGCTGAAGCGCGCGCCGCACATGCCACCGCCGGCCTCGACGCCCATCTCGATGCGTCCCAGGACGTCGACGGCGTCCGCGTCGTCGTCGCCCGGATGGACGGGACGCCGGCGGATACGCTGCGCGACCTCGCCGAGCAGGCCCGCCAGCGACTGGGCGACGCGCCCGGCGTCGCCGTCTTCGCCTCGGCGGACGGCGAGAAGGTCGCCCTCGCCGCCGCGGCGACGGACGCGGCGGTCGCTCTCGGTGTCCAGGCCGGCACGCTCGTCGGGGCGCTCGCGAAGCGCGTCGGCGGCGGCGGCGGCGGCCGCCCGACCCTCGCCACCGCCGGCGGCAAGGACCCTGCTGCCCTCGACGCCGCGCTCGAGGCCGTCGCGGACGAGGTCCGCACCCTCCGCGCCTGACGCCCGTCACGCCTTTCCAACACGCCAACACGGGCGGATGCGCCCCGAGCGCGTCCGCCCGAGCGCGTCCGCCCGAGCGCGTCCGCCCGAGCGCGTCCGCCCGAGCGCGTCCGCCCGAGCGCGTCCGCCCGCTGCACCATCACCCCTCACTACTTGTCATCCTGAACTCGTTTCAGGATCTGCGTTTCCGCCTCTCTTTGGCTACCGCAGGTGAATCAGTTCCGGCGTCAGATCCCGCAATTCCGGGTTTGCCTCCCGGACCAGGTTCCACTTCCACTCCCGGTGCCACCGCTTGATCTGCTTTTCCCGCGCAATCGCGTCGTCGATCTGCGAGAAGGCCTCAAACCAGAGCAGGTCTGCCGCCCGGTACTGGGTCGCGAAGGACGCGTCGCCGCTGCGTCGGTGCTCGCCGAGGCGGCGCGGGAGGTCGTTCGTGACGCCGACGTAGAGGACGGAACGCCGCGCGTTCGAGAGGAGGTAGACCCAGTACGTGCGCGGATGCATGCTGCACAGATATGGAAACGCAGATCCTGAAACGAGTTCAGGATGACAAGGTTTTGGGTGGGAGTTGGACGAGCGGCGCGCCGCCTCGGGCGCGACGCCTCGGGCGCGACGCCTCGGGCGCGACGCCTCGGGCGCGACGCCTCGGGCGCGACGCCTCGGGCGCGACGCCTCGGGCGCGACGCC
>JBBSUZ010000326.1:0-3289 GCA_038233965.1 Rhodothermales bacterium
ACGTGCGCCTCCTCGTTGCGCAGAAAGACGGAGACGTTGCCGACGTTGAGGCCGTCCGGGTCGTCCGGGTAGAACGTGTCCAGCCGCGCGCCCAGTTGCGCCACGAACGGGCCCGCCCCGATGCTGGCCTGCACGACGGCGTTCGGGAACAGGTTGACGTCGCCCAGCGAGACCGTCGCGTCGGTCCCGTCGATGACGCGCGCCGGGTCGAGGCGGCCGTTGTTGGTCGCCCGGAACCCACCGCCGGTCTCGAGGACGGCGACGCTCCCGCCGCGTGATTCTGGTGTCGGCCGGAGCCGGCGTCGGAGCCGGTCGGCCCAGCGCGCCTCGGTCGGTGTGAGGTCGGCCGGGACGAGCCGGGCGAGGGCGTCCGCGACCTGGCTCTCGTCGTGCGGCAGCACGGTCGGGTTGAGGCCGAGCAGGTGCCCGCGCCGCTGGAGGCGCTCGACGAGGGTGTACGCCGGGTCGCCGAGCGGGAGCAGCCGGTGCGACTGTGCGGCGGCGGAGCCGGCGGTCAGCAGGACGAGAACGGCGAGACGGAGAGCGGTCGGCACGGGCGCACGGGCTGGCGTGGGGCGAAGCTAGCCGCGCGCCTTGCGCCGGTCGCGGGGCCCGCCTACCTTCCGGGCGCATCCGCCCCCGACGCAGAGGCCCTTCGCTACGCTCTCCTCCGCCGACTTCTGGTGACGCGACGCGTCGAGCTCCTGGCCCTCCTTCTGGGCGACGCCCTCGGTCTGGGCGCGGCCGCCACCCTCTTCCGGGCGGCGTGCGAGCGCTTCGCGTGGATGCCCGGCACCGTCCCGGTGGCCGTCAGCGCGCTGTTCCTCATCGGCTGGCTGTTCCTGTTCGCATTCTCCGGGATGTACGGCGAGCGCTACGCCGGCGGCCGCTTCGACGAGTTGATGACGCTCGCCAAAGTGACGGCCTTCGGCGTCCTCGCGCTGTTCTTCGGCTACTACCTGGACCGCCTCGCGCCGGGTGCGGCCCGGACGGCCGTCGCGACGTACGCAGCGGCCATCGTGGGTTCGGTCGGACTGGCGCGCCTCGCCGTCCGCGCCGTCCAGAAAGCGCTCATCCTGCGCGGATACGGGCTCCACCGCGCCGTCGTCGTCGGCTGGAGCGACCGCGTCGAGGAGCTCTACCACGACCTCGCAAAGTACCCGGCCGCCGGCATCGAGGTCGTCGGGGCCGTCCGGCTGCGCCACGCCGAGACGGTCACGGTGTCGATGCCGACGAGTGCCGGAGCCGTCTCGGAGGACGTTCTTCCCGCCCCGGCGCAGGGCGACGCGCTTCCGGCGGGTACGGTCGAGGTCACGGCCGCCGGTGCCCCGCACGCGGCCATCGCCGAACTGCCCGGCCTCATCGACCGCCTCGGCGTCCGCGACGTCCTGATCGCGCTCGGCACGGACGACCACCAGTACCTCGACGAGGTCCTGCGCGTCTGCGACGGCCGCCCGGTCTCGCTCAAGCTCGTCCCGGACTTCTACACCGCCGTCGGCGGGATGGCGCGGACCGAGCACATCTACGGGCTGCCGCTCATCGAAGTGCTCCCGGAGCCGATCCCGGCGTGGGAGAAGCGCACCAAGCGCATTGCCGACGTCGTGGCCTCGGCGCTCGTGCTCGTGTTCGGGATGCCGCTGTGGCTGGCGATCGGCGCGCTCGTCCGGATGTCGTCGCCAGGTGGTGCGATCTACCGGCAGGTGCGCGTCGGGCAGGGCGGGCAGCCGTTCACGATGCTCAAGTTCCGCACGATGGTCGACGGCGCCGAGCGCGAGACCGGACCCGTCTGGGCTGGCAAGACGGACGCCCGCGTAACGCCGCTCGGGAAGTGGCTGCGCCGCCTCCGCCTCGATGAGGTTCCGCAACTCGTGAACGTCCTCACGGGCGAGATGAGCCTCGTCGGTCCGCGCCCCGAGCGCCCGCACTTCGTCGAGATGCTGGTGCGCGAAATCCCGCTCTACAGCCGCCGCCACCGCGTCCAGCCCGGCATCACGGGCCTCGCGCAGGTCAAGTGGCGCTACGACGCCGACCTCGAGGACGTCCGCCAGAAGCTCAAGTACGACCTGTTCTACATCGAGAACATGAGCCTGCGCACAGACACCAAGATCCTGCTGCAAACGGTCCGGACGGCGCTGATGGGGAAGGGGCAGTAGACGGGCATCAGGAGAAGGTGCCACAGCGCCCGGCCTCGAATGCCGCGATGCGGCGGGAACGGTTCCACCGGCGAGGCATGCAAGCCGAACCCTCTCAGACAGGGCCGCAAAGTCCCGTTAACAGTGTTAACATCCTTCATCTATGGAAGCCACGGTCGCCCTCTCCACCGGTCCCGGTGAACCCACAGACGCCTCGTCGCAGGACGAGGCGCTCGCCCGCCTCGCCGCTCGGGGCGTGGACCTCGGCGCGCTCGCCGCCCTCGCCGAGCGAACCGACCTCAACGTCCTCTCCGGCTCTCTCAGCGGGCTCGACGATGCCGCGCTCGCTCGTGCGCTGAAAGGCTCGAAGCCGAAGAAGCCCGTCGAGACGCCTGAGGTGAACGGCGACTTCTACGACATCGAGGGCCTGCTCGAGCCCGACGAGATCGAGGCGATGCGGAAGGTCCGCCACTTCATGGAGACCGAGGTCGAGCCGGTCATCAACGATTTCTGGCTGCGCGACAAGACGCCGTTCGACCTGCTCACGAAGGGGTTCCGCGACCTCGACCTGCTGACGCTCATCTACGGCGAGGACCTGGGCGACCGCGAGTCCAACGGCTCCGTCATCGAAGGCCTGATCACGATGGAGATCGCCCGCGTCGACGTCTCGACCGCGACGTTCTTCGGCGTCCAGTCGGGCCTCGCGATGCAGTCGCTGCTGGTCTGCGGCTCTGAGGAGCAGAAGGCCGAGTGGCTGCCGGACATGCGGGCGATGAGGACGATCGGCGCCTTCGGCCTCACCGAGCCGCACGTCGGCTCCGCTGTCTCGGGCGGCATGGGCACGACGGCCCGCCGCGAGGGCGACACGTGGATCCTCAACGGCCAGAAAAAGTGGATCGGCAACTCGCCCTTCGCTGACGTCGTCGTGATCTGGGCGCGCGACGAGGCCGACAATCACGTCAAGGGCTTCCTCGTGCGGGCCAAGGAGAACCCCGGCTTCGCCGTCGAGACGCTCCGCGGCAAGGTCGCGCTGCGCGCGGTCGAGAACGGCGAGATCACGCTCACCGACTGCCGCGTGCCGGAGTCCGACCGCCTCCAGAAGGGCAACTCGTTCGCCGACGTCGCCGAGGTGCTGAAGCTCACGCGGGCGGGCGTCG
>JBBSUZ010000327.1:0-3280 GCA_038233965.1 Rhodothermales bacterium
CGCTGGGTCGCCCACGAGTTCCGCCGCCGCGGCATCCCGCTCGACTGCGTCCACCTCGACATCGGGCACATGGACGGCTACCGCGTCTTCACGTGGAACCCCGAGTCCTTCCCGGACCCGGTCGCACTGACCGATGACTTGAAGTCGCTCGGCGTCCGCACGGTCGTCATCGTAGACCCCGGCGTGAAGGTCGATCCCGACTACTTCGCCTACCAGTCCGGGACGGAGCAGGACGTTTTCTGCCTCAACCCCGACGGGACGCCGTTCACCGACACCGTCTGGCCGGGCGACGTCCACTGGCCGGACTTCTCCGCGCCGCACGCGCGCACGTGGTGGGCCGAGCAGCACCGCCGCTACCTCGACACCGGCGTCACGGGCTTCTGGAACGACATGAACGAGCCCGCCATCCTCGGCGGCCGCGACTTCCCCGACGACGTCCGCTTCCGCTACACGGACCGCGCCGAGGCCGGTGGGCCGGGCGGCGGCACCGACCACCGCGAGGCGCACAACGTCTACGGCCTGCTCATGGCCCGCTCGACGTTCGACGGCCTCCGCACCATCCGCCCCGACGAGCGCCCGTTCCTGCTCACGCGCGCCTGCTTCTCGGGCTCCCAGCGCTACGCCGCGGCGTGGACCGGCGACAACGTCTCGACGTGGGAGCACCTCGTGCTCTCGGTCCAGATGTGCCTCAGCCTCTCCGCGAGCGGCATGGCCTACTGTGGGCCCGACATCGGCGGCTTCGCCGGCAAGGCCACGCCCGAGCTCTACGCCCGCTGGATGCAGGCCGGCGTCCTGTTCCCGTTCATGCGGACCCACTACTCGCACGAGGAGACGTCCGAGCAGGAGCCGTGGAGCTTCGGGCCCGAGGTCGAGGCCATCTGCCGCCGCGCGATCACGCTCCGCTACGAGCTCATGCCGACGCTCTACTCGGCCTTCGCCGCCTGCGCCGACTCCGCCGAGCCGCCGATGAAGGCGCTCTTCCTCGAGCACCCGGACGACCCGCGCACGCACACCGACTGCGACGGCCAGACCTACCTCGGCCCCGCGCTCATGGCCGCGCCCGTCCTCACCGAGGGCGCCGTCGCCCGCGAGGTCTACTTCCCCGACGTCGACGGCGGCTGGACGGACTTCGCGACGGCCGAGCACATCGGTGCCGGCTCGCGCATCGTCGCCGCCCCGCTGGACACGCTGCCGCTGTTCATCCGCGGCGGCCACGTCGTCGCAATGGACCCGCCGATGCAGCACACGGACGAGTTCGCGCCGGAGACGCTGCGCCTGCGCGTCGCGCCCGGCTCGGGGACATCCACGTTCACGTTCGACGACGGCATCTCGTACGCCTTCGAGACGGGCGACCGCCACACGCTGCGCATCGACGTCTTCGCCGGCGACGGCGGGCTGACGGCGGCGGTCGCGCGCGAGGGCGACCGCGCCCTCTCCTACCGCCGCTTCGAGTGGCAGCTGCCCGCAAACGCCTTCTCCGACGTCACTGCCGACGGCCACGCGCTCCCCGTCGCCGACTCGGCCGAGGCGTTCGACGCGCTCGACGAGGGCCTCTTCATCGACGGCCCGTGGCTCCGGGTCCGCACGCGGACGGACGTCTCGCTGCTCGCCGCGAAGTAGACGCATGGCCCTCCCCACCGTCCGACGCCCCGCCCCTGCCCGCCCGGACCCTGCCGGCTTCGAGACGCTCGGCGCCGTCCTCCGTGTCGAGCGCCCGCGCGACGGCGCGGCCGTGCTCGTCTGCGACGGAGACGTCCGCCTCCGCCTCGACGCTCTCGCCGACGACACGCTCCGCGTCCGGCTCATCCCGCCCGGCTCGGAGCCTGCGCCCGACGACTCGTATGCCCTCGACCCCGCGGCCGAGTGGGCGGGCCCGAGCCAGTGGACGGTCCGCGTAACCGGCGACGCGCTGCGCTTCGAGACGTCTCTGCTGGTCGTGGACGTCGCCCGCGACGCGTGCCGGCTGCGCGTCACGGACCGCACCGGGCGCGTCCTGCTCGACGAGTCCGGCGGCTCGGCGTGGCACGCCGATGGACGCCGCGCCCACTCGGTCCGCCTGAACCCCGACGACCGCCTGCTCGGCCTCGGCGACAAGCCGCTGTCGGTCGACCGCCGCGGCCACCGCGTCGACATGTGGAACACGGACGCCTTCCGCTTCGCGCGCGGGACCGACCCGCTCTACAAGTCCGTCCCGTTCGTGCTCCGCCTGGGCGCCCGGACATCCGTCGGCCTCTTCTACGACTCGACGCGCCGGACGACCTTCGACCTCGGGGCCGGCGACGCCGAGACGATGCGGGTCGAGCAGCCCGCGGGCGAACTCGACCTGTACATCCTCGCCGCGTCCGCCCCGCTCGGCGTCGTGCAGGCCTTCGCGCGGCTGACCGGCCGCACGCCGATGATGCCCCGCTGGGCGCTCGGCTACCACCAGTGCCGGTACTCGTACATGAACGAGGCCGAGGTGCGCGATGTCGCCCGCGAGTTCCGCGCCCGCGCGATCCCGTGCGACGCGCTCTACTTCGACATCCACTACATGGACGGCTTCCGCGTGTTCACGTGGGACCTGAACGCCTTCCCGGACCCGACCGGGCTCATTTCGGATCTGGACGCCGACGGCTTCCGCTCGGTCGTCATCGTCGACCCGGGCGTGAAGGCGGACGACCCGGCCTACGGCGTCTTTCACGAGGGCGAGGCCATCGACGCGTACGTCCGCTATCCGGGACCGGACGGGCAGCCCGGGCCGGTCGCGCTCGGCGAGGTCTGGCCCGGCACCTGCGCCTTCCCCGACTTCACGCGCCCCGACGTACGGCAGTGGTGGGGGCATCTCCACGACGGCCTCGTCCAGACCGGCGTCGCCGGCATCTGGAACGACATGAACGAGCCGGCCCTGTTCTCCGTCGCCCACGTCGAGGGCACGATGGCCGCCGAGCACGACGTCGGGACGCTGCCGGACGACGTGCGGCACGGCATGGACGGGCGCGGCGGGACGCACGCCGAGGCGCACAACGTCTACGGCATGCAGATGCAGCGCGCGACGTGGGACGGCCTGATGAGGCTCCGGCCGGGCGCGCGGCCGTTCACGATCACGCGCGCCGCCTACGCCGGCGCGCAGCGCTTCGGGACGGGCTGGACCGGCGACAACACGGCCTCGTGGGACCACCTCACGCTCGCGATCCAGCAGACGCTCTCGCTCGGCGCCTCCGGCATGCCCTTCGTCGGTGCCGACGTCGGCGGCTTCGCCGACGTCCCGTCGGGCGAGTTGCTCGCGCGGTGGACACAGGTC
>JBBSUZ010000328.1:0-3245 GCA_038233965.1 Rhodothermales bacterium
CCGAGTTGTGCTGCGCGAAGCTCAGCGCGAGGTCCGGGAAGTGGCGCCGGAGCGTCGCCTCGAGGTCGGCGAGCGTGGCCGAGCCGTAGACATCCGGCTCGCGTGAGCCGAGCAGGTTCAGGTTGGGTCCGTTGAGGACGAAGACGCCAGGAGAAGCCATCGGGTCGCGAATCGTGCGCCGGAAGGTAGCCGCCGCATGTGACGCGCCCGTGAGCACGTCGCGAAGCGCACCGTCTCAGTCCGGGAAGTCGTAGTCCTGCGCCTCGACGCGGCGACTCAGGCCCTGCCGGATCTCGGTGCGCAGCGTCTCAGCGAATTCGGGGCGCCCACCCGCGTCGGCGACGAGCGTGCTGAGCGCGGAGACGTCGGCCGCGGCGATGGCCGCTCGGGTCGACTCGGGCAGCGAGAACGAAACGTCGGTGTGGGTGAGAAACCACTTTTTAGTCGTGGTCTCGGTCCGCTCGACGAGGCCGCGCTCGATGAGGCCGTGGCAAGCGCGCCCCAAGAGCAGCGCATCCGGGTTGGGCGTGTCGTCGCCGAGCCACCGGTACACGACCTCGTCGACCTCGGCGGGCGCCTCGGGGACGGCGGCGAGCAGCGTGGCCTCTGTCGGTCCCGGCAGCGCCGTGCTGCTGCCCGGCGTGCGCGCGGCGTGGACGGCGTGCGTCTTCCGGAGCCCGAGCAGCTCCTTCTTGGGCGCGCGCGTGAGCGTGATGTGGCCGTCGCGCTCGAGCGTCAGCAGCGCGGCGATCACGACGGACTCGGCGAGTTCCGTCTCGGCGACCGTGCCCGCGCCGTCGAGCCGGATATGGGCGTCGGATTTCCTGGGGGACGTGCTGGCGAAGCGGTCCGGGGAAAGCAGGACGAGGTCGGCGGGCGAGAGGTCAGGCATCGGAGGGTGGAGGAAGGGCTCTGAGTGTACAGCGACGGGCCGGCGCGAATCGGCTGGTTGGGTCTCGTGCGGCGGTACGTTTCCGCATGACCCCTGCTCGCCCGACGCCGGCCCCGACGCCCGAGCGCCTCGCCGACTTCGCCGCCGCGCTGCGCCCGCGCCTCGCCGGCTCCCTGCGCCTCGACGCCCTCCACCGCGCCCTCTACGCGACCGACGCCTCGCTCTACCGCGAGGTGCCGCTCGGCGTGCTCATCCCGGGCCACACGGACGACGTGCAGGCGGCGATGGAGGAGGCGGCGCGCTTCGGGATTCCGCTCCTCCCGCGCGGCTCGGGCTCCAGCCTCGCCGGCTCCGCGGTCGGCGGCGGGCTGGTGATCGACACGACGCAGCACCTCGCACAGATCCTCGCCATCGACGCCGAGGCGCGGACGGCGACGGTCGGCCCGGGCGTCGTCCTCGACGACCTCAACCGGGCGGCGGCGCGCTACGGCCTGCGGTTCGGGCCCGACCCCGCGTCGTCCAACCGCGCCACGCTCGGCGGCATGCTCGGGACGAATGCGACGGGCACGCACTCGATCCAGTACGGCTCCGTCGTGGACCACGTGCTCACGGCGGACGTCCTGCTGCGCGGCGGCGTCCCGGCGCACCTCGAGGCGCTCTCGCCGGACCAGTGGGCGGCGAAAATGGCGCTATCTGGACTCGAAGGCGAGATCTACCGCGGCATGGACGCCCTGCTGAGCGTCCACGGCGTCGCCATCGACCGCGACACGCCGGTGCACTGGCGGCGCGCCGGCGGCTACCGGCTGGAGCGCCTCGTCGAGGCGCCGCGCGTAGACCGCGGGCCGGGGCGGGCGTGGGACGGCACGCGCAACCTCGCCTGCCTCATGGCCGGCGCCGAGGGCACGCTCGGCTTCACGACGCAGATGACGGTCGGCCTCGTCGAGACTCCCGCGCACTCCGGCCTCGGCGTCGTCCACTACCCGAGCCGGCACGCCGCGCTCGAGGACGTCGAGGGCATCCTGGAGACGGACCCGGCGAGCGTCGAGCTGTTCGACCGCGTCGCGCTCGCCCGCGCGCTCGACGTGACCGAGTACGCCCCGAAGCTCCACTTCGTCCAGCGCAACGCCGACGGCAGCCTGCCCGGCGCGCTCCTGTTCGTCGAGTACGACGGCGAGAGCCCCGCGGCCGTCCGCGACGGCTTGGACCGCCTGCGGCGCCACACCGGCCCGAGCGCCGTCATCACGGACGCGATCGAGGACGCGACGATCGAGGACGTGTGGGCCGTGCGGAAGGTCGGCCTCGGCCTCGCGATGTCGGCCCGCCTCCCGATCCAGGCCGCGGCGATCATCGAGGACGCGGCCGTGCCCGTGAAGCACCTCTCGGCGTACGTCGCGGACCTCGAGGCGGCGCTGGAGCGCGACGGCGTCGAGGCGGTGATGTACGCGCACGCCTCGGCCGGCTGCCTCCACGTCCGCCCCTTCCTCGACCTCCGCAAGCAGCCGCAGGTCGACGCGATGGAGCGCATCGCGATCGCCTCGGCGGACCTCGTCAAGAAGTACGACGGCATCATCGCGTCCGAGCACGGCGACGGCCGCGCGCGCGGCGCGCTCGCCGAGCATTTCTACTCGGCCCCGCTGTACGCGGCGTATCGCGCGGTCAAGGCGCTCTTCGACCCGGCCGGCCTGCTCAATCCGGGCAAGATCACGGACGCCCCGCCGCTCACCGAGGCGCTCCGGATGGGCCCGGACTACCACCCGCGCGACGTCCAGACCGGCATCGCCTTCTTCGACGCCAACGGCCGCGACGTCGGCTTCGCCGAGGCCGTCGAGGCGTGCAACGGGCAGGCCGTCTGCCGCAAGGTCGGCGTAGGCGTGATGTGCCCGCCGTTCATGGTCACGGGCGAGGAGAAGGACTCGACGCGCGGCCGCGCCAACGCGCTCCGCGAGGCGCTGTCGGGCGGGCTCGGCTCGCTGACCGGCCCCGAAGTCGCCGATGCGATGGACCTGTGCGTCGCCTGCAAGGCGTGCCGCTCCGAGTGCCCGGCGTCCGTGGACATGGCGGCGCTGAAGACGGCGTGGCAGGAGCAAAAGTGGAAGACGGAACGCCCGAGCCTCCGCACGCGCCTCTTCGCGCACCTGCCCGTGCTCGCGCGGCGCACGGCCGGCCCGCTCGCGCACGTCGCCAACCGCGTCTCGGCGAGCCCGCTCGTGCGGAAGCGCCTGCGCGTCCTCGGCATCGCCCCGGAGAGAGCATTGCCAACCTTCGCCACACAGCCATTTGTGGGGAAGGGGATTGGGGATTGGGGGTTGGGGAAAAGCAGCTGCCCCCCCCCCCCCACACCCCCACCCCCCCC
>JBBSUZ010000329.1:0-3239 GCA_038233965.1 Rhodothermales bacterium
AGCCGCGCGGCCGGGTCGTTCGGCCGCGCACATCCTGAATCCTCATGCGTGACCCCTTCGACGGCTCCCGGTACTCCTTCGGCTACTGCATCGGCGGTGAGCCCACCGGCGACGAGACGCCACTCTACGACGAGCTGCACCAGTGCACGGCCTGCGGCTGGCTGACGCTCGACGCGCTCACCGGCGGCCTCTGCCTCGACTGCGTGGACGAGTGCGCCGCAGCGCCGGTCGCCACCGTCTACACCCTCACCACGCCGTCCCGCCTCGCCGCGTGACCCTCGAATGCCCGGCCGGGCCGTGGGGCAGGGGAGATACGGACGAAAAACCTGTACCTCTACCTGTACCTAGAAAAAGCAGAAAGCCCCTATCTGGCTGCACTGCAACGAGATAGGGGCCTTCGATTGCGCCCCGGGTAGGATTTGAACCTACGACCCTGCGGTTAACAGCCGCATGCTCTACCACTGAGCTACCGAGGCAACGACGCCGGACGCCCGGCTCCGGGCCGCCGGGCGACCTGGAGCGCGGAACATACGGAGGCCAGCCGCGAGGCGGAACCCGTCGCGACGGCCGGGCCGTCCATTTCATCGACCGTTCGACAACGGAGCCGCCGCGCATGCCCGTACCATCACGTCCCGCCCACGCCGCCGCCGTGCTCTCCGTCCCGGACGCCGATCGCCTGCTCGCCCACCACGCCTGCTGCCTCGGCTCCGAGACGGTTGCGCTCGCCGGCGCCGTCGGCCGCGTCCTGCGCGTGGACGTCTGCGCCGACCGCGACCTGCCGCCGTTCGACCGCGTCGCGATGGACGGCGTCGCGCTGCGGAGCGCGGACGTCGGCGCGGGTCAGACGCGCTTTCCGGTCACCTCGGCGCAGCATGCGGGCGAGGCGCCGCACACCTGCCCGCCCGGCGCGTGTGTCGACGTCACGACGGGCTCGGTGCTGCCGGTCGGTGCGGACGCCGTCGTGGCCGTCGAGCGCCTGCGGGTCGCGGCCGGAGTCGTCGAGTTGCTGGACGCCGACGTTGCGGCAGGACGGGCCGTGCATGTTCGCGGCTCCGATGCCCCGCGCGGGCGCGTGCTCGTCGAGGCCGGGACGCGACTCGGGCCGGCGCACATCGCCGCGCTCGCGTCGGTCGGGACGGATCGGGTAGAGGTCGGGATGCGGGCACGCGTCGCCATCGTGTCGACGGGCGACGAACTCGTCGCGGTCGGAGAGGCGGTGTTGCCGCACCTCATCCGGCAGTCGAACGGGCCTGCGCTCGCGGCGATGCTCGCGCGGTGCGGCATCTCAGGCGTCGTGCCGGTCCATGCCCGCGACACGCCCGAGGCGCTGACCGACGCGCTCGGCCGGGCGCTCGCGTCGGCCGACGTCGTGCTCGTGACGGGCGGCGTCTCGGTCGGGCGGCTCGACCTCGTGCCCGCGACGCTCGCCGCGCTCGGCGTCGAGCGCGTCTTCCACCGCATCGCGCAGCGGCCCGGCAAGCCGCTTTGGTTCGGCGTCGCACCCGCCACGTCGACAGGAGCCGGAACAGCCGTGTTCGGATTGCCCGGCAACCCGGCGTCCGCGCTGACGTGCGCCGTCCGCTACGTCGTGCCGTTTCTCGCGGCGATGGAAGGCGCGACGGCCCGCCCGCCGGCCCGCGTCCGCCTCGATCCCGCACCCGACGCCCGGCCCGATCTGACGCGCTTCGTGCCGGTGCGGCTCGTCGCCGGCCACGCCGAGCCGGTCCGGACGAGCGGCTCGGGCGATCTTGTCTCGATTCTGAGCGCGGACGGCGTCGCCGAGGTCGCGCCCGGCACGACGTCCGCCGACGCGCCGTTCCACGCGTGGACCCCCTGACCCGACCGCATCCGATGGAGCTGCTCCCTGTCCTGATCGACCCGCACGGGCGCCGGATCCGCAAGCTCCGCGTGTCGCTGACGGACGTCTGCAACTTCCGCTGCACGTACTGCATGCCGCTCGGTGTGCGCTTCGCGCCGTCCGAGACGCTTCTCCCGCCGGACGTCCTCGTCGGGATGGTGGCCGGGCTCGTCGCCGAGGGCATCGGCGAGGTGCGGATGACGGGCGGCGAGCCGCTCGCGCGCCGCGAGTTCCGCGCCATCGCCGAGGGCCTCGCCGCGCTCCCGCTCCGCCGCTTGGGCCTGACGACGAACGGCTATGGTCTGGAACGGCACCTCGACTTCCTGCGCGAGATCGGCTGCACGAGCCTCAACGTCAGCCTCGACAGCGTGCGCGGGGACACGTTCGCCGCCATCACGCGGACGCCCTTCTTCGACCGCGTGCTCCGGTCCGTGCTCCAGGCCCGCGAGATGGGCTTCGCCGTCAAGGTAAACGCTGTCGTGATCCGGGGCGCGAACGACGCCGAAACCGAGGAGTTCGTCGCCTTCTCGGCCGAGCATGGCATTCCGGTTCGATTTCTCGAGTACATGAAGATCGGGCCGGAGCGGGCGCAGCACGACGCGCTGTTCGTGCCGGCGGCGGAGACGATCGCGCGCATCGCGGAGCACCACGAGATGACGCCGCTGGCGTCCGAGTCCGACGCGACGGCCTTTTCGTTCCGCACGGAGCACGGCGCGGAGATCGGGTTCATCGCGTCCGAGTCCCGCCCGTTCTGCGCGACGTGCTCCCGGCTCCGGTTGTCGTCGCGCGGCATGCTCCGGGCATGCCTCATGTCCGAGGACGGCCTCAGTCTCGTCGACGTCCCGCGCGACCAGTACGCCGCCATCCTCGCCGCCGTGCTCCCGATGAAGCCGACGGGCCGGATCGAGGAGATCGCGCAGCCGATGTACGAGATCGGCGGCTGACGTGCCCGGCTCGTCTGGCCCCGACGTCACCCCTCAGGTTTCAACCCGCAGTCCGATGCTCACCCACCTCGACGACTCGAACCGCCCGGCGATGGTCGACGTCGGCGACAAGGCGACCCCGCGGCGGACGGCCCGAGCGCGCGCGCTCGTCGTGCTCCCACCCGCCGTCGCCGACCTGTTCGACGGCGACGACATCCGCGGCCCCAAAGGGCCCGTCTTCCACACGGCCGTGCTCACCGGCACGCAGGCCGCCAAGAAGGCGAGCGACCTTATCCTGCTCTGCCACCCGCTCGCGCTCGACCGCTGCGCCTTCGACATCCGCCTCGACACGTCGGGCGCCCGGCCGACGGTCGTGATCGAGTGCGAGGTGGCAACGGTCGGGCGAACGGGCGTCGAGATGGAGGCCCTCGCGGGCGTCTACGGGGCCGCGCTCGCCG
>JBBSUZ010000330.1:0-3230 GCA_038233965.1 Rhodothermales bacterium
ACGTCGCCAAACTCCCCGAGGGCACCGTGGCCGTCGTCGGCCGCATCGTCGAGCCCGAAGAAGGCGTCACGCTCGCGCTCCCGGACGGCCGGATGGTCCCGCTGCACAGCTCGGGGTACAAGCACTACTGAATGCGGGGTACGGGGTACACGGTTCGGGGTCCCTGGCGAGCAGGGTGACCCTTCGCACGGACCCAGAACCACGTACCCCGTACCCGCTATTCGACCCAGTCGGCGACGAAGATGTTGGTGTCGCGGGAGCGGGCGCGGTCGGCGCGGCGGTTGCTGGCGAAGACGAGCTTCGTGCCGTCCGGCGAGAAGAGCGGGAAGGCGTCGAAGGTGTCCGAGAACGAGATGCGCGTCAGGTTCTGGCCGTCCGTGTCGACGCGGTAGAGGTCGAACGTGCGGCCGCCGGTGCCGTCCTGCGTCGAGCGCTGGTTGGTGGCGAAGATGATCTGGCGGCCGTTCGGGTGCCACGACGGCGCCCAGTTGGCGCCGGGCAGGTCGGTGACCTGACGGACGTTCGAGCCGTCGGCGTTGGCGACGAAGAGGTTGAGCTCGCCGGGCTCGATCATGTCCTCGCGGAGGAGGCGCTGGTAGTCGGCGAGGTCGTCGCCAGTCGGCCGGGAGGCGCGCCAGACGATCTGGCGCGAGTCGGGCGAGAAGAAGGCGCCGCCGTCGTAGCCCGGTGTGTTCGTCAGCTGGAGCAGCGCGCCGGTCGCGAGCTCGAGGCGCCACAACTCGAGGTCGCCCGAGCGCGTCGAGGTAAAGATCATGTAGCGACCGTCCGGGCTGACGGTGCCCTCGGCGTCGTAGCCTGGTCCCTCGACGAGCGGGCGGACGTCCGAGCCGTCCGGGCGCGCGGTGTAGATGTCGAACGTCGGGAAGATGTCCCAGACGTAGCGGCCCGAGGCGCCGGCCTTGGACGGCGGGCAGGCGCGGTCGCCGGCGTGCGTCGAGGCGTAGAGGACGCGCCCGGCGTAGGGGCCAGTCTGCGGGAGGAAGTAGCCGCAGGTTGTCCGGCCCTGGCCCGTCGAGACGAGCCCGTAGCGGCCCTGCGCCGGCCCGGCAGAGAGGCCGCCCGGCAGCGCCGAGCCGTCGGCGTTCATGACGTACTGCTGGTCGCAGCCCTGCGGGTTGAGCGCGGCCCAGTCCGACTGGAAGACCAGCTGGCGGCCGTCGAAGCTCCAGTACGCCTCGGCGTTGTTGCCGCCGAAGGTCAGCTGCCGGACGTTGCGGAGGTGCGTCTCGCCGGGGAAGCGCAGCGTGTCGGCCGCGGCGTCGTACGGCGCAGCGGCGGCCGCCGTGGACGTGGCCGCGCGCTGCATGCTGCAACCGCTGAGGACGAGGACGAGGGCGGCGAGCGGTCCGAGGACCTTGGACGTCGGAGACATCGGCAGGGAGTCTGGGAAACAGGCCCAACCCGGCGCGGCGCCACGTGTTGCCACCGGGCGCCTGCTTCCCCCGATTTTGACCCGGGCCGGCAGGTCGCCTCACCCGTCCGCCGCCGTCACTCGACCGGGAACGGGCCGTGCGGGGGCGGGACCGGCTCGGGGCGCAACGTGTAGTGCCACCACTCCTTGGAGTAGTTGTCGAAGCCGCGGCGGCGCATCGCGGAGCGGAGCGTGTCGCGGTTACGGCGTGCGGCGGGGGGGATTCCGGCGACGTCGGTCGCCGCGCGCGGCGAGAGGCAGTCGAAGGCGGTGCCCATGTCGAGGTCGCCGTCGTCGAAGCGGTCGGGTCGGTCGCGGTCGCAGCGTGGGAGGGGGCGGGCGTTCGGGTCCGGGTAGTCGTCGGTCGTCTTGATCGAGGCCGAAGTCGAGCCCGTCGGCGAGCGGCGGACGAGCGTCAGGTCGACGGTCGAGCCGCGCGTGTGGCCGCTGCGCGTCGCGATGTAGCCGCGGCGGAAGAGCGTCTCGGCGGGCTCGGTCGGATAGAAGCCCTCCTTCATGGTCCGCTCCCCGTTGCGCGCCCAGCGGACGAAGTGGTCGACGCCGGCCTGCGGGCGGTAGCAGTCGTAGACCTTGAGCCCGAGGCCGCGCTGCGCGAGGTCGTCGTCGACGAGCCTGAGCGCGCGGGCCGCCTGCGTCGTGAGGATGCACGTTGCGGCGTTGTACCCGTCGATGCGCTGCCCGACGAAGTTGTACGCCGTGAAGTAGCGCATCTCCTGCGCGATCTCCGGCGCGATGGAGTCGAGACGGACGAAGCCGTCAGGGAGGCGCGGGCGGGCCGGGGTCGTGTCCGGCGCGGCCGGCACCGCGTCGGCGACGAGGCCGGTGCGCGACGTGTCCGCGGCGACGTCCGGGCCGTCGGGCGTAGCGCCGCCGCAGCCGCCGAAGGCGGCGAGGCCCAGAAGCGTGGCGGCGGCGGCGAGGGTCAGGAGCGAGGGCATGTCACGGACGGAGGGCGTGCGGCAAGCTAGCCGCACGCCCTCCGCCGGATCCGGCGGAACCGGCTTACGCAACGGCAAGCGCCGCGACCTCCCCGTTCTGCCCGATCGTCCTGAGCGAGTGCAGCGCCAGCAAGCCGAAGCCGACTTTCGCCGTGACGCCGAGGAGCGTGAAGAGCATCGGCCGGCGTGCCGGTCATGCCGAGGCCCCCGACCGAGACCCTCCAGACGACCGCGTAGAGCGTCCACAGAAACAGGTGGACGCGGACGATCCGGTCGAAGACGGCGGCGGAGCGCGGGTGCTGCGCCTCGCGGTGGGCGGAGGTGAAGGGCGGCGAGGCCCTCCACGCCGCGTGCCCCGCTGCCGCGCGTCCGTGTGCTCAGGAATCCCCGGACGCTAGGCCGTGGCGTACTGCTCCGCGATGGCCGCGGCCTGTGCCGCGACGGCGGCGCGGAGGGCGGCCGGCTCGACGACCTCGGCGTCAGTCCCGTAGCGGAGGAGCCACCGGGCGACGTAGTCGACGTTCTCGAACTCGAAGGTGACGAGGGTCCGGCCGCCCGGCTCGGGCAGCTCCTGCTCGACGTCGGCGGGCATCTGCGGGCGCGCCCAGCGCCATGCGCGGTCCTGGAAGCGGACCGTCATGCGGACGTTGGTCGGGCTCTCGCCGCGCTCGCGGAGGAACTCGCGGAGGTCGAAGCCGGCGGGCCGCTCGAAGGTGTCGAAGCGCGTGCGGAGCTTGCGGATCTGGTCCAGCCGGAAGTTGCGGACCGTCTCGCGGAGGTGGTCGAAGGCGATGAGGTTCCAGTGGTCCGCGTAGTAGACGAGCCCGAGCGGGTCGACC
>JBBSUZ010000331.1:0-3230 GCA_038233965.1 Rhodothermales bacterium
CGGGTGTGACGTGCGGAAGCGTAAACTCGATGCCTCACCCCTGGGCACGGCCATGCGCGTCGTCTGGCTCACCGCTCTCCTCGCCGCGACTGGCTGCGCTGCTGGCCTCGCGTCAGCGTGGCACACGGACGGCCCGGCCGATATCGACGCCCCCGGCCTCGTCTCGACGGCCGACGCCGAGATCCGCCTCGCGGTCTCGCCCGACGGCCGGCGCATGCTCTGGGGCGTCATCGACGCCGACACGACGGACGGCTTCGAGATCCTCGAGTCGGTCCGGACCCGCGACGGCTGGAGCCCGGCGCGCCACGCGTCCTTCGGCTCGCCGCAGGACGACTTCGCCCCGGCGTTCTCGCCCGACGGCCGGACCGTCTATTTCTTCTCGACGCGCCCCGGCGGCCTCGGCGGCGCGGACCTCTACTCGGTCGCGCTCGATCCCGATTCGGGCACGTACGGCACGCCCGTCAACCTCGGCGCGCCCCTCAACACGCCCGCAGACGAGTGGGCCCCGACGCCGACGCCCGACGGCCTCCTCTTCGCGTCGGACGGCCACGGCGGCTTCGGCCGCCACGACCTCTTCCGCAGCCGCCGCACCGCAACCGGCTGGGGCGCTCCCGAGAACCTCGGCCCCGCCGTCAACACGCCCGGCGACGACTTCGACGCGGCGCTCCTCCACGACGGCCACTCGCTCGTCCTCACCGCCGACAGCACCGACGGCATCGCGCGCCTCTACGTCTCGGCGTGGTCCGGCGGCCGCCTCACGCCGCGCCGCCGCCTCGGTGCAGACGTCAACTCGGACAGCACGTGGACGCTCGGGCCGTCCGTCGCCGCCCGCGAGCCGGGCGTGCTCTACGTCTCGGCGTGGCGCCCCGGCGGCCGGGGCGGGCAGGACATCTACCGCCTCCGCTACCGAACCCGCTGAGCCGGGAGCGCGCGGGATGAATCCTCTGGCAGATGCGGTCGGGATCCGCCTGAGCGCGCCCCGACGGTCCGGTCCGGGCGCCCGGCCGTGGTACCTTCCGAGTCCCACACACGCGCCGCCCGGCCGATGGTCACCGAGTTCGCCCCCCTGTTCCTGATGATCGTGCTCGCAGCCGGCCTCGCGCTGACGCTGCTCAAGCTCGCCGAGTGGCTCGGGCCCGCCCGCCCGCGCGACGTCAAGTCCCGCCCGTACGAGTCCGGAATGGACCCCGTGGGCTCGGCCCGCGACCGCTACTCCGTCAAGTTCTACCTCGTCGGCATGATCTTTATCGTGTTCGACGTCGAGCTCGTCTTCCTGTACCCGTGGGCCGTCGCCTTCCGGACGTTCCTCGCCGAGGGCGGCGGCGCGGCGCTCGCCTCGATGGGCATCATCGGGACGTTCCTGTTCATCCTCGTCGTCGGCCTGATCTACGATGTCAAGAAGGGCGGGCTGGAGTGGAACTAGAGAGTCTCGGGCGCGAGGTGCCGGATACGGGGAGGTCAACGAACTGACTCGGACCGGCCCATGCCTCGAACCGAGACCCCCGTACCGCTCTCGCTTTCAGTCACGAGTGAAAATGGCCCGGAACGCGAACCGCGGGGCCCCATGGCGGTAAGCCGCCCGTTAGCACCGACACACAGACAGCGCCCCGGCGCACGGCCATGTTCAACGAAGACGGAGGATTCATGACCACGACCGTGGACTCGGTCGTGAACTGGGCGCGCTCGAACTCGCTCATGCCGATGCCGATGGGCCTCGCGTGCTGCGCGATCGAGATGATGGGCTTCGCCGGCCCCAAGTACGACGCCGCCCGCTTCGGCTCCGAGGCCATGCGCTTCTCGCCCCGCCAGGCGGACCTGATGATCGTCGCGGGCTGGTGCTCGCACAAGATGGCCCACACCGTGCGCCGCATCTGGGACCAGATGGCCGGCCCGAAGTGGTGCATCGCCCAGGGCGCCTGCGCCTCGACCGGCGGCATGCACCGCTGCTACGGCGTCGTCCAGGGCATCGACAACTTCATGCCCGTCGACGTCTACATCCCCGGCTGCCCGCCGCGCCCCGAGGCCATCCTCCACGCGCTGATGGACATCCAGGAGAAGATCCGCAACGAACAGTCCGTCGCGGACGACACGCGCGAGCAGCCGGGCGACTACGTCCCGCGCCACCAGCAGCAGCTCGTCCTCAACGACGGCCGCGAGTTCCGCGAGGAGCAGGCCGGCCTCGAGGTCGCGCCGCGCATCGCCCGCCCGACCGACGCCGACGTCGCCGCCCTCGCCTGAGCCCGACCATGTCCGACCCGATCATCGACGACATCCCCCCGCGCACGCTCCTCGGCGGTCCCGACCTCGGGGCGACCGTCGACGCGGGCCAGGAGAAGCAGACGCTGAAGTTCTACTTCACGCCGCGCGAGGCCCTCGCCGGCGAGATGGAGCGCCTCCGCAAGGAGAACCCCAACGCGCAGCCGACGACGTTCCTCCCGGACCTCGCGGACGACCTCAAGGCCCGCTTCGGCGACGGCATCGGCGAGACGACGCTCTACGCCGGCGAGACGACCGTCTACGTGTCCCGCGACGCGCTCGTCGCCGTCTGCACGTACCTCCGCGACGAGGTCGGCTTCAACTACCTCTCGGACATGGTCTCGATCGACCGTTTCACCGAGACGGACCGCTTCGAGATCGCGTACAACCTCTGCGCGCTCGAGGCGCGCCGCCGCCTCCGGCTCAAGGTGCGCGTGGACGAGGAGGACGCCGTCGTGCCCACCGTCGTCCCGCTCTGGCCCGGCGCCGGCTGGCACGAGCGCGAGGCGTGGGACATGATGGGCGTCCGCTTCGACGGCAACCCGGACCACCGGCGCATCTACATGCCCGAGGACTTCGAGTACCACCCGCTGCGCAAGGAATTCCCGACGCTCGGCATCCCCGGCTCGCTCCCGCTGCCGCCGAACGAGTCCGACGGCGAGCTCACGCTGGACCCGTTCCCCCGCGCCCACGGCAACCTGCCCGCCGACTGACTGGGCTCTCGGTACACGGTACACGGTTCGTGTGCCCGATCTGTACCTCGGACCCCGTACCCCGTACCTGCATCCCCATGGCCGACACGCTCACCGCCCCCCTGTCCGACGCGCCGCCCGAGGCGGCCGCGCTCAGCGCCGGCGGCCTCCCCGCCGGTGCGCCCGGGACCGACGAGGACCTGTTCACGTTCTGGCCGCGCCACAACGCCGCCATCTACCAGGCCCTCGCCGACCGCCACACGCAGGTCGAGGTCAACCACA
>JBBSUZ010000332.1:0-3217 GCA_038233965.1 Rhodothermales bacterium
CACCCCGAGGTGTTTGTCGTCGGCGACCTCGCCGGCGCGACCGACGCGACCGGCGACCTCTACCCGCAGGTCGCGCAGGTGGCGATCCAGCAGGGCCGGCACGCGGCCGCGCAGATGCGCGCGGTCGCCGCGGGCCACGAGCCGCGCGCGTTCTCGTACCGCGACCTCGGCAACATGGCGACGATCGGCCGCAACGCGGCGATCTTGCAACTCCCCAACGGGTTCACGCTGCGCGGGTTCGTGGCCTGGCTGGGCTGGCTCGTCGTGCACGTGCTCGCCCTCGCTGGCTTCCGGAACCGCGTCGCCGTGCTGTTCTCGTGGGTCTACAACTACTTCACCTACGACCGCGGGCCGCGCATCATCGTCGCGCCCGCCCGGTCCGAACCGCCCGACCCGACGTGATCCGTCCCGCTCTTCTGTCGTCTGCCGCCGTCTGCCTGCTCGCGATCACCGGCTGCGAGAAGCCGGCCCCGGCCGACACAGCCGCCCCGGCCGCCTCCGGCGCGCCGGCTGATTCCTTCGCCACCGACACGGTCACGCCGACTGCGCCCGACACGTCGCGCATGGCCGCGCTGCCGCAGGCGGTCGACCCGCAGCGCCTCGCGCTGCTGATGCCGTCGCAGGTCGGCGACCTGCGCCGCACGTCCCTCACGTCGGAGTCCGACGGCGCGATGGGCCTGTCGGTCTCGCGCGCCCAGGCCGTCTACGGCACCGGCCCGCAGGCCGTGACGCTGCTGCTCGTCGACGTCGGCTCGGGCGAGGGCGCACGCCTGATGGGCCTCGGCGTCCCGCCGACGGGCCGCCTCAAGGGGCAGCCCGTCCACCGCACGCAGACGTCGACGCGCGCGTCGGTGCGGATGCAACTCAACGGCCGCTACGTCGTCGAGGCGTTCGGCAACCGCGTCGGGCTGGACCTGCTCGACGTCTTCGTGCAGACGATCGCCGTCTCCCCGCTCCCGGAGTGATCGCGCGCCGGGATGCCCGGGATGCGCCGGAGGAGCGGGCCGGCACCCGCTTTCCCCCGATCCGGGGGATTGACGCGCGCCCGCCACGGCCCGACGTTGCGGCATGACCGACACGCCCCGCCCCGTCCGCCTCGCCGTCGCCGAGGACCACCCCGGCCTCCGCGACTCGCTGCTCCGCCGGCTGGAGTTCTTCCCCGCCGTCGACGTCGTCCTGTCGGCCCCCGACGGCGCCGCGCTCGTCGACGGCATGGCCGAGGCGCGCCCCGACGTCGTCCTGATGGACATCGAGATGCCGATGATGGACGGCGTCGCCGCGACCGAGATCGTCACTCACAAGTGGCCGGGTGCGGCGGTCGTGATGCTGACCGTGTTCGAGGACGAGACGCGCATCGCCGAGGCGCTCGCGGCCGGCGCGGCCGGCTACCTGCTCAAGGACGAACCGGCAGAAACCATCGTCGCCGCCGTCCTCGACGCCGCGAGGGGCGGCTCGCCGGTCTCGGACCACGTCGCCTCCACGCTCGTGCGCCGCGTGCGCACGCAGGAGACGTCCCGCCGCGACGCGACGCGCCGTCTCGACGCGCTCGGGCTGACGGCCCGCGAGCGCGAGGTGTTCGAGATGCTCGCCACCGGCGTCGCGGACGACGCGATTGCGGACGCGCTCTTCCTGAGCCTGCACACGGTCCAGAGCCACACCAAAAGCCTGTTCCGCAAGCTGGATGTCCACACGCGCGCGGCGGCCGTGCGCGCGGCGGTGAGCTACGGACTGGGCTGAACGCGCGCGAATGATGTGGACCTGCTGCTCCCGATCGTCGGCGGCGGGACGGCAGTGTTGGTGGGGACGACGGTCGAGACGCGGCATTTCTCGGACACCGGGCGCTCGCTCAGGCTATCCAGTGCAACGCTCGCGTTCTGAGCGCTGTGACGCCGGCGCTGGCCCGCGCGGCTCACCCGGACGCGGGAGGCCGTCGGGCCGGCCGCGTCGATAGCTTGTCCGACACGCCCTCACCGCGCCCATGACCCGTCTGCTCCTCTTCGCCATCCTGCTCGCCGCCTCGGCGGCCAGCGCCCAGACCCGCTCCGGCGCCCTCGCCGCCGGTGACGTCACGCTCAACTCCGGCGAGTACGTCGACGAGTACCCGGTCCAGGTGCGTGCGGGCCAGACCGTCCGGGCCACCGTCACGTCGTCGGCCTTCGACACGTACGTCATCATCAAGGACGCCTCGGGACGGCAGGAGGACAACGACGACTGCGAGACCGGCAACACCGGCCGCTCGTGCGCCGAGTTCACCGCCGACGGGGCCGGCACGGTCCGTGTGCTTGTGACGAGCTACTCGCCGGGCGAGACGGGCCGCTACCAGGTCGCCATCACGACCGGCTCCGGCCGGGAAACGGGGACGCGAAGCGGAGCGGGCAACGGCTCGGCCGGCACGTCGGCCGCGACCCCGCTGCGGAGCGGGCGCCCGGCCCGCGGGACCCTCGCCGCCCCCGACATGACGATCTCCACCGGCGAGTACGCCGACTGGTACACGATCAGCGTCCGCGCCGGTCAGCGCCTCTCGGTGGACCTCGAGAGCGATGCCTTCGACACCTACCTCATGCTCGTGCCCCCTGCGGGCGACCAGGAGGACAACGACGACTGCGAGGAGAGTGGCACCGGCCGCTCCTGCCTCGACGTCGTCGCCCGCGAGACCGGCACGTGGCGCATCGGCGTGACGAGCTACGCACCCGGCGAGAGCGGGAGTTACACCGTCAACGCGACCGTCGGCAGCGGCTCGCAGGGCAACACGCGCGGCAACTCGCGGGACGATTCCCGCGGCTCGCAGGGCACCATCCGGCCCGTGTCGGACGTCCGCGGCGGCTCGGCGCGGCGCGAGTCCGGCTCGCTCTCGCGCGGCGACCGCACGCTGTCGTCGGGCGAGTTCATGGACGCGTTCACGTTCGAGGGCACCGGCGGGCCGGTCACGGTCGACCTCCGCAGCCGCGGCTTCGACTCGTACCTCATCGTGCGCGGCGAGGACGGCGAGCAGTCCGACAGCGATGACTACGAGGGCGCGCTCGACCGTTCGCTCGTCGTCGTCGACACCGAGCGCGGCCAGACCTACACCGCGACCGTGACGAGCTATGCGTCCGGCGAGACGGGCGACTACGACCTCGCCATCCAGGGCGTCGGCGAGGGCCAGGGCGGCGGTGCCGCGCCGGGCCGCGTCTTCGCCGGCGGGACGCGGACCGAGACGGGCCGCCTCGAGCGCGCC
>JBBSUZ010000333.1:0-3195 GCA_038233965.1 Rhodothermales bacterium
CTCGGGCCTGATCCTGATCGTCGGGGCCGTCGTGACGGGCCTGCATGAGAAGCGGACGGCACCGCGGCGGGCCCATCGCGCGCGCATCGCCCGCCGCGGCCATGCCTCCACCCCGGCAGATACGTCTGGTCGGAACGTGCTCCAGGGCCCGACGTGCGATCTGGCCGATGCCCCGGATGCTGCAGCGGCCGCCGCTCCGGCGGCCGCCGCCGATGTGGACACCGCTCAGACGAGCGCACCTGCTGCCACACGGCCGCCGACACCGTAGTTTGAACATGTCCCGGCCCGGCCACCTCCGTGCTGCCCGGGCTTCCCCTCGCCCGGCGCAGGCTCGCGTGTCCGTTCGTCCCCATCTCGCCGCCCGACTTCTCGCCGTGGCCGTGCTCTGCGCGGTCGCCGCGGGTGTGCGGCCGGCCTCGGCGCAGGACGCGCCGCTCGCGCTCGTCAACGACCAGACCGAGGTCGGCTCGGTCCGCTTCGTCTTTACGGAGACGCAGACGCTGGACGCCCCGACGATCGGCCTCCAGGTGGCGACGCGCCCGCCGACGTTCATCGACCGCATCAAGCGCCGCATCGCGCTGTTCCCCGGCCAGGCCGGCATCTACCCGTTCAAGCCGGTCGAGGTGCAGAAGGACCTCGTCCGCATCGAGCGCTACTACGAACGCAACGGCTTCCCGCTGACGACGGCGGACTACGAGGTCCGGCTGGACTCGGCGCGCAACCTCGTCGCCGTCACGTTCTCCATCACCGAGGGCCCGCCGCTGCTCGTCGGGCGGCTGACGTACGGCGGGCCGGGCCGGCGGACGGTCGAGGAGCAGCTCGCGCCCGAGCTGCGCGAGGACTGGGCTGCGTTCACCGAGCGCCCGGCGGTGCGGCCCGGTGAGCGCCTCGCCGAGTCCGGGTTGTTCTCGCTCCAGACGGCCACGCTGGCATGGCTGCGCCAGCGCGGCTACCCCTTCGTCGACGTCGGCGTGGAGCAGTTCCCGGACTCGACGGGCCTCGTCGCGGACGTCCGGGTGAAGGTCACGGCGGGCCCGCGCGCGCGCTACGAGCCCGTCTCGGTGGAGGGCGCGGACGGGCTCGCCGAGAACGTCATCCTGCGCGAGCTGCCGCTCCGCCCCGGCAACCTCTACGACGCCCGCGAGCTCAACGAGGGCCAGCGCGAGCTGTTCAGCCTCGGCCTGTTCCAGCTCGCGCTCGTCGAGGTGGTGCCGGACCAGCCGCGCGACTCGACCGTCGCGGTCCGCGTGCGCCTGCGCCGCGGGCCGAGCCGCGTCGTGAGCGCCTTCGGCGGCTACTTCTCGGACGGCGGCATCACGGGCCGCGGGCAGATCACGCACCGCAACCTGCTCGGTGGCGCGCAGCAGCTGTCGGCCGGCGTCGAGGCGCGGACCGGCATCGCGGGCATCGGCGGGCGCTCGGTCTCGGGTGGCCCCATCCGCGACATCAGCGCCACCGCTGCCTTCCGCCAGCCGTACTTCTTCAGCCGGCGCCTCTCGGCGAGCGTCACGCCGTCGTACCGCTTCCGCGACGACGAGATCGAGACCGGCACGACGGCCGCGCTCGTCGGGAGCGTGCTCTATTCGCGGTCGAGCCTGCGGACGATCGCCGCGAGCGTCGCCGGCCGGCAGGTGGACCTCTCGCGCGGCCAGGGCCTGCGCCTCATCGACCCGCTCGGCCTCATCTCGACGACCGAGCTGCGCGCCCGCGCCGTCGTGCCGAGCCTCGACGTCACGTGGGGCCGGCTGGACAACCCGCTCCAGCCGACGCGCGGCGTCGTCGTGCGGCCGTCGGTCTCCGGCGCGGTCGGCAACGTCAACTATGCCCGCGGCTCGGTCTCGGTCTCGGCCCTCGCCCCGATCCGCGGCCGCATCGGCGGCGCGGTCCGGCTCAACACCGGACTCGTGAGGGCCGTGCGTGGCACGGACCTCGACACCGGCAGCGACTACGTCCTGCTCCGCGACCGCCTGTTCTACGCCGGCGGCACGACGGACGTCCGCGGCTGGGGCACCAACCGCCTCGGGCCCAAGGCCATCGTCGTCACGCCGGACACGACGGGCTTCGCCGCGACCGGCATCACGCGGCTGCGCGGCAACGGCGACATCAACTACATCGGGACGGGCGGCCGGGCCAAGACATCGGCCTCGGTGCAGCTCAACCTGCCGTTCCCGCTCGGCCCGCAGTGGGGCTCGAGCGTCTTCCTCGACGCCGGCCGCGTCTTCAACCCGAGCATGGCCCCGACGACGCTGCTGCTTCGCACGACGGGCAACGTCGCCGACGCGCAGCTCGCCGACCTCTTCGACCGCGAGGGCGGCCTGCGCGTCGGCGCCGGCGCGGGCCTGCAGTACCTCACGCCGGTCGGCTTCGTCTCGTTCGCCATCGGCGTCAAGCTCAACCCGTCGTACCTCGACCTCCGAAACGCCGCCAACGTCTTCTGCGGCAACGACGGCGTCACGTTCGTCCGCAGCGGTCCCAATGGCACCGGCGACATCCTCGAGGACGCCGACGGCAACCGCCGGACCGCCTGCCTCGGCGGCTACGTCGACGCCCGCAAGAACAACACGACCTTCGACGAGTCCGCGATCCGGCCGGCGACGACGCTCTTCGGTCTTCTCGAGACGGGCCGCCTCCAGTTCCACCTCTCCATCGGCCAGACGTTCTGACGAACCGGGCGGTGCCTGGAGAACGACCGTACCCGCTTCTACGACGTCCCCTCGCCCTCGGGAGAGGGACAGGGTGCGGGGCCTCCGTGCGCGCCTGCACTGCACACCGTTCCGACATATCTCCGCGTTGACGCTCCCGTGACCGATCCGACCGCCCTGCCCGACGACGACCTGCCCCGCGGCGACGCGGCCGGCAGCGATGCGGACGAGCCGCAGGGCGCGCCGCCGCCCGGTCCGGACGAGACGCCGGTGAAGCGCCTCGAGCGCCGCATCACCGCTCGCCGCGTCGCCTATGCGTTCACGGCGCTCGTCGTCCTCGGCGCGCTCGCGCTCGGTGGCCTGCTGCTCTACCTCGGCACCGACGCCGGCCAGGAGCGCGTCCGCCTCGTCGCCGTGACGCAGATCGCGGACCTCTTCGCAGAGGACGCCACCATCCGCGTCGCGAGCGTCTCCGGCAACTTCCTCACCGGCGCGACGATGGTCGGGTTCGAGGTCGAGCGCGGCGGCGAGACCGTCCTCGCCGTCGACACGC
>JBBSUZ010000334.1:0-3156 GCA_038233965.1 Rhodothermales bacterium
CGCGGCCGTCGCCGGCTCGGGCGAGACGGCGCACGCGACTGGCGTCCAGTTCCACCCCGAGGTGATGCACACCGAAGAGGGCTCGCGCATGCTGTCCAACTTCGTGCTCGGCATCTGCGGCTGCCGCGGCGACTGGACGACCGGTTCGTTCATCGACGACAAGACGGCCGAGATCCGCGCCCTCGTCGGCGACGACCACGTGGTCCTCGGCCTGAGCGGCGGCGTCGACTCGTCCGTCGCGGCCGCGCTCATCGCGCGCGCCGTGGGCGACCGGCTGACGTGCGTGTTCGTGGACCATGGGCTGCTGCGGGCGGGCGCGTTCGAGCAGGTCCAGACGACGTACCGCGACGGCTTCGCCATCGACCTCGTCGCCGTCGACGCGGGCGAGCTGTTCCTGACGCGGCTCGCGGGCGTGGCGGACCCCGAGGAGAAGCGCAAGATCATCGGGCGCACGTTCGTCGAGGTCTTCCACGAGCAGACCGAGTCCGTCACGGCGCGCCTCGGCCGCAAGCCGCGCTTTCTCGCGCAGGGCACGCTCTACCCGGACGTCATCGAGTCGGTCTCGTTCAAGGGCCCGTCGGCCACGATCAAGACGCACCACAACGTCGGCGGGCTGCCCGAGGAGCTCGGGTTCGAGCTGCTCGAGCCCTTCCGCGAGCTGTTCAAGGACGAGGTCCGCGACGTCGGCCGCGCGCTCGGCGTGCCCGAGGTCATCGTGGGGCGGCACCCGTTCCCCGGGCCGGGGCTGGCCGTGCGCCACCTCGGGGCCGTCACGCCCGAAGGGCTACGCCTGCTGCGGCGGGCCGACACGATCTGGCTCGACGAGCTCCACACGTCCGGCGAGTACGACAACGTCTGGCAGGCCTTCGCGGTCCTGCTGCCGGTCCAGACCGTCGGCGTCATGGGCGACTTCCGGACGTACGAGCAGGCCGTCTGCCTGCGCGCGGTGACCTCCACGGACGGCATGACCGCGGACTGGGCGCACGTCCCGTACGACGTCCTCGGGCGGGCGTCGAACCGGATCATCAACGAGGTGCGCGGCATCAACCGCGTCGCGTACGACATCTCGTCCAAGCCGCCCGCCACCATCGAGTGGGAGTGACGCCGGCCACACCGCACCCGCATTCGCATTTGCATGCATTCCGCATTCGTCCGGCATTTGCATTCGTAGAGATGCCCCGCCGGGGCATCTATGCCGAGCACCGCGCCCCGTCCAACGCCCCGATCCCGTGACGTCCGCGACGGGCGACGTCCGGGCAATGACGTCGCGCATGTCCCGGTCCGCGACGTCCGGGTCGGTGACGTCCGGGTTGACGACGTGCATGATGGGGGTCTGCGGCGTGGTGGGCGTGGTGCAGCTGGGTCCGCGCCGCGGAGACGCCCCAGCGGGGCGTCTCTACGGATGCCGGAACGGGTATTCTTCGGGACACCACCGCCGCGCCCGATGACCCGCCGCTTCGTCCTGGCCCTTGGCCTCGTCCTCGCCCAGTCCGTCTCCGCGCAGACCGCTGCGCAACCCACGTCGCAGACGGCGGCCGACGACCCGTCGCGCCTGACGCTCGAGCAGATCTTCGCCTCGCGCACGTTCGCCGGCGAGCGCGGCGGGGCCCAGTGGCAGGACGCCACCCACACCGCCGCGGTCGAGCGTTCGGAGGGCGGCTTCACCTACATCCGCCGCGAGATCGAGTCGGGCGCGACCGAGACGCTGCTGACGTCCGCCCAGCTCACGCCCGAGGGCGCGACGAGCCCGCTGCCGCTCGAGGACCTCGAGTTCAGCGCCGACGGCCAGTCCGCCCTCGTCTACACCAACAGCGCGCGCGTGTGGCGCGCCAACACGCGGGGCGACTACTGGGTGCGCGCGAACGGCCGCCTGCGCCAGCTCGGCGGGCCCGGCGCGCGCCCGTCGACGCTCATGTTCGCGACGTTCTCGCCCGACGGCACACGCGTCGCGTACGTCCGCGAGCACAACCTCTACGTCGAGGACGTCGCGACGGGCGCCATCACCGCGCTCACGACGGACGGCTCGGACACGATCATCAACGGCACCTTCGACTGGGTCTACGAGGAGGAGTTCGGCCTCCGCAACGGCTTCCGCTGGAGCCCCGACGGCGCGCAGATCGCCTACTGGCGCCTCGACGCGTCGGGCGTCCGCGACTTTCTGATGATCAACGACACGGACTCGCTCTACAGCTTCACCGTGCCCGTCCAGTACCCCAAGGCCGGCGAGACCAACAGCGCGGCCAAGATCGGCGTCGTCGCCGCGACCGGCGGCCCGACGCGCTGGTTCCACCTCTCGGACGACGAGCGCAACCACTACCCGGCCCGCATGGAGTGGGCCGACTCGTCCACCGAGCTCGTCATCCAGCACCTCGACCGCCCGCAGCAGCGCAACGAGGTCCTCCTCGCGGACACGCGCACGATGACGACGCGCCCGATCCTCGTCGAGACCGACACGGCGTGGACGGACGCCGTCGACGACCTCGTCTGGTTCGACGACGGCCGCCACTTCACGTGGGTCTCGGACCGCGACGGCTGGCAGCGCCTCTACGTCGTGAGCCGCGACGGGACGGACATCCGCGCCATCACGCCGGCCGGCTTCGACGTCCTCTCGGTCCTCCAGATCGACACCGAGGGCGGCTGGGTCTACTACCGCGCCGCGCCTCAGGGTGGCGCGAACACGCAGCGCGTGCTCTACCGGACGCGCCTCGACGGCTCCCAGACGACGCGGCTGACGCCCGACGACGAGCCCGGCACGCACAGCTACTCGCTCTCGCCCGGCGCGCGCTACGCCGTCCACTCGTGGAGCACCTTCGGCGACCCGCCGCGGACCGAGCTCGTCCGCCTGCCGAGCCACGAGACCGTCCGCGTGCTCGCCGCCAACGATGCGCTCCGCGCCCGCGTGGGCCAGCTGGACCGCGGCCGGGCCTTCTTCACCCAGCTTCCCGCCGACGACGGGACGATGCTCGACGCCTACGTCATGCTGCCGCCGGGCATGGACTCGACGCGCACGTACCCGGTCCTGATGCACGTCTACGGCGAGCCGGCGAGCACGACCGTCAACGACGCGTGGGGCGGCTCGGGCTACCTCTGGCACCTCATGCTGACCCAGCAGGGCTACATCGTGATGAGCGTGGACCCGCGCGGCACGCCGAGCCC
>JBBSUZ010000335.1:0-3152 GCA_038233965.1 Rhodothermales bacterium
CTCGACGCCCACTTCGAGCGCAGCCTGTTCCCCCTCCTGACGCCGCTCGCGGTCGACAAGGGCCACCGCTTTCCGTTCATCTCCAACCAGTCGCTCTCGCTCGCGATCGTGCTGACGCGACCGGGGCGCGGGACGGACCACTTCGCGCGGCTCAAGATTCCGCTCGGGCGCGGCCGATTCCTGCCGGTCGAGGGCGAGCCGGGTGCGGTCGTCGCCGTCGAGGACCTCATCCGGGCCAACATCGGGCGGCTGTTCTCGGGCATGCGCGTGCGCGGCGCGTGGGCCTTCCGCGTCACGCGGTCCGCCGCCGTCGAGCGGGCGGGCGGCGAGGCGGACGACCTCGTCGCGATGATCGCCGAGGAGATCCGCGAGCGCCAGTTCGCCGACGTCGTGCGGCTCGAGGCCGAGGCGTCGATGCCCGAGCGGGTCCGCAACCTGCTCATGCGCGAGCTCGACCTCGACCCGGCCGACGTCTGGCCCGTCGACGGGATGCTGGACCTCAGCGGTCTCGGCGAGCTGGCATCGCTCGCGGGCCGGCAGGACCCGGCGCTGGCGTTCGCGCCCTGGTCGCCCGTCGTCCCGCCTGCCCTGCGCGGCATGTCCGTGTTCGACGCCATCCACGCCGGCGACGTGCTTGTTCACCACCCGTTCGAGTCCTTCGAGGCGTCCGTGCAGCGATTCGTCGCGTCGGCAGCCGATGACCCGGCGGTGCAGGCCATCAAGCTGACGCTCTACCGGACGAGCGACGACAGCCCGATCATCGCTGCGCTCGTGCGGGCGGCCGAGCGCGGGACGCAGGTCGCGGTGATGGTCGAGGTGCAGGCGCGCTTCGACGAAGCCAACAACATCGAGTGGGCGCGCGTGCTCGAGGACGCCGGTGCGCACGTCGCGTTTGGCGTTGCCGGACTGAAGACGCACGCCAAGATGTGCCTCGTCGTCCGTGAGGAGGGAGACGACCTCGTTTCCTACGTCCATATCGGGACGGGCAACTACAACCCGGCCACGGCCCGCCTCTACACCGACCTGGGCCTGCTGACGGCGAACGCGGCCATCGGGTATGATGCTGCGCAGCTGTTCCACGTGCTGACGGGCGTCTCGAAGAAGGTGCAGTACCGGCGCCTGCTCGTCGCGCCGAAGGCGATGCGGCGGCGCTTCCTGAAGCGGATCGCGGCCGAGGCGGCCATCGCACAGTCGGGACGTCCCGGCCGCATCGTCGCCAAGATGAACGCGCTCGAAGACCCGATCCTCGTCGCCGCGCTCTACGCCGCGTCGCAGGCCGGCGTCGAGATCGACGTCGTCGTGCGGGGGCACTGCCGGCTGCGGCCAGGCCTGCCGGGCGTCTCCGAGACGATCCGCGTGCGGTCCATCGTCGGGCGCTTTCTCGAGCACGACCGCATCTTCTGGTTCGGCAACGACGGCGACCCGCGCGTCTACATCGGCTCCGCAGACTGGCAGCGCCGCAACCTCGACGACCGCGTCGAGGCCATCGCGCCCGTCCGCGACCCCGCGCTGCGCGACCGGCTCCGCGCCATCCTGTGGAGCGCGCTCCGCGACGACGTCCGCGCGTGGACGCTCGGTCCGGACGGGCGGTACACACGCGCGACGCCGGGCCGCCACCCGCACGACCATCAGGCGACGATGATGCGCTGGGCCGAGCGCGGCGGCCCGCCCGCCCGGGCCCGCCACGCCCAGCTGTAATCGTCCTGCTCCGCGTTACCAGATGCGGACGCGGGCGGCGGGGGCGAGGTAGAGCGCATCCTCTTCAGTCACCGGGAACGCGGAGTACCACGCGTCGAGGTTGCGGACGGTGAGGGCGCGGTAGGGGCCGGGCGCGTGGCCGTCCGTCGCGATGCGCTGGCGGAGCGCGGCGTCGCGGAAGGCGGTCCGCCAGACCTGCGCGAAGCTCAGGAAGAACTGCTGGTCGCCCGTGAGCCCGCCCACGACCGGTGCTTCGGCGCCGCCGAGCGAGGCGCGCCACGCGTCGTAGGCCGCCGTGATGCCGGCGAGGTCCGCGATGTTCTCCGTGAGCGTCAGCGTGCCATTGACAGCGAGGTCCGGGAACGGGCGGTACGCGTCGTACTGCCGCGCGAGCTGCGTCGTGGAGGCGGTGAAGTGGGCGAAGTCGTCGGGCGTCCACCAGTTGCGGAGGCGGCCGTCGGCGTCGAAGCTCGCGCCGAGGTTGTCGAAGCTGTGGCTGATCTCGTGGCCGATGACGGCCCCGATGGCGGCGTAGTTCATCGCGTCCGTCCGGTCCGGGTCGAAGAACGGCGGCTGGAGGATGGCGGCGGGGAAGTTGAGCGCGTTCATCGCCGGCATGTTGACCGCGTTGACCTGCTGCGGGACCATCGCCCACTCGTCGCGGTCGGTCGGGCGGTTCAGCTTGGCGAGCGCACCGGCGTAGGCGAAGCGTTCGAGGCGCTCGGCGTTGCCGTAGGCGTCGTCCGCGCGGATGTCGAGGCCGTCGTAGGTCGGCCAGACGTCCGGGTAGCCGACGCTCACGCGGAGCGTCTGGAGCTTGTGCTTCGCCTCGGCGCGCGTCGCCGGCGCCATCCAGTCGAGCGCGTCGATGCGGGCGTCGAAGGCGGCGACGATCCCGCGCACCATCGCCTCGGCGCGCGTCTTGGCGGCCGGTGAGAAGTCGCGCTCCACGTACGCCCGCCCGACGGCGAAGCCGAGCGCCGTGCTCGCTGCCGTCACGGCGCGCGACTCGCGCGCGGCCTGCTGCGGGACGCCCGAGAGCGTGTGCGCGAAGAAGGCGAACGCCTCGCGGTCGAAGGCGCCGGGCAGGACGGCCGCGCGGTGCTCGATGGCGTGATACGTGAGCAGCGCCCGCCACGACGCCAGCGGGGCCGACGCGGTGAGGCGCGAGATGCCCGTGATCGCGCCCGGCTGCCACGCGACGAGCGTGTCGACGTCGGCGAGGCCGGCAGCGGCGAAGAACGCGGGCCAGTCGAGGCCCGGTGCCTGCGCTGCGAAGTCGGCCTGCGACCAGTGCGTGTTGCCCTTGGTCGGGTCCCACGTGTCCTCCTGGATGACGTGCGTCGCGGCGATGCGCGTCTCGAGGGCGACGACCGAGTCGGCCATCGTGGCGGCCTTGCGGACGCCGGCGAGCGTCAGCATCCGGGCGACGTGGGCACGGTAGGCCGTGCGCA
>JBBSUZ010000336.1:0-3058 GCA_038233965.1 Rhodothermales bacterium
ACAGGCATCGGGTGCCGGCGGCAGCACCTGCTGGCGCACTTCGGCGAGCCCGCGCCGCCGCGCTGCGGCCGCTGCGACGTCTGCCTCGGCGCGCTCCGCCCCGCCACCGTCACGCCCGCCGACGAGCCGCTCCTGCTCGCGCTCCTGGTCCACATCGGGCAGGGCGACGCGTCCGACACGTGGCTCCCCGGTACGCCCGCCGCCCGCCGCGACGGCCTGCTGGACTGGCTCGCGCAGAACAGCTTTGTCCGGCTGGACGACCCGCTCGCGCGTCTCTGGGCGCTCACGCCGAAGGGCCAGCGCCGCGTCGAGAAAGCGCGGTGATCCGACGGGTGCACGCGTGACCGCGCAGTCTGAACCCGTTACAGGTCTATCAGCTGCGCGCCTGGCTCCACACGACCGGATCCGAGCGCCATGCTGCGAGCGCGTCGAGGTCAGCGTCCGAGAGCGCCCCGTCCTCGCGGGCGACACGCGCGAGCGTCTCAAACGTCGTCAGCGTGTGCAGCGGGAGTCCGGCCTCGGTGAACGCAGCGTCCGCTTCGGCGAAGCCGTACGAGAAGACGGCGAGCGCGGCAACAGGCTCGGCACCTGCCTCGCGCAGGGCATCCGCGGCGGCGAGGACGGAGCCGCCGGTCGAGACGAGGTCCTCGACGAGCACGACGCGCTGGCCCGGCTCGACGAGGCCCTCGATGCGGTTCTGACGGCCGTGGCCCTTGGCGGCGGCGCGGACGTAGCACAGCGGCAGCGCGAGCCGGTCGGCGACGAGCGCAGCGTGCGGGATGCCCGCCGTGGCAACGCCCGCGACGGCGTCGGGCGCGAGCCGTCGGGCGAGGGCGGCGAGTCCGTCGGCGATCCGCGACCGGACGTCCGGGTGCGACAGCGCGAGGCGGTTGTCGGTGTAGACCGGCGAGAGGCGGCCCGAGGCCCACGTGAACGGTGCGTCCGGCCGGAGCGCGACGGCCCCGATGCGGAGCAGGTCGCGGGCGACGGCGTCAGCAGTCATGGCGATAGCAGGCGAGAGACACGAAACGAACGCACCCGTAGAGACACCCCGCTGGGGCGTCTCCGCCACAGGGATGCGCAGCGCCACGGGTCATGCCGCCGCCACCGGGCGGAAGTAGAGCCAGCCGGTGTAGACCGTCACGGCGGCGGTGACGAGCAGGAACGCGAGCGGCGCCGGGCTCAGCAGCGCCGTGTGGAGCATCCGGCCGAGGTCGCCGAGCGCGCCGCCGAGCGGGCGCAGGTGCGTCGCCGAGAGGAAGACGAAGGCCGCGATGAGGAACGTCAGTTGCCACGCCGTCTTCCACTTGGCCGCGCTCGACGTCGCGAGCGAGACGCCACGGCGCTCCATGCGCGCGCGCAGGCCGGTCACGGCAGCGTCGCGGGCGGCGATGGCGCCGATGGCAGCCCACGGGAGCCACGCGCCGGCCGGCGCAGCGAGGCCTTCCCCGATCGGCGTCAGGAACGGGACGAGCACGAATCCGCCGAGGACCAGGATCTTGTCCGCGAGCGGGTCCATGAACTGCCCGAGGCGCGACGTCGTGCCGTGGCGACGGGCGAGGTGGCCGTCGAGGAAGTCCGTGATCGCGGCGATGATGAACAGCGCCGTGCCGGCCGTCTGTCCCGTCGCCGTACCCGTCCAGAGCAGGTACAGCGCGACCGGGGCGGCGACGATGCGGCCGGCGGTGAGGGCGTTCGGGACGTGCTTCATGGGGGCGGGCAGGCGGCGCAAGGTACCGCGGCAGTGCCTAACACGACGTCCGGCCCGGACCGAGCGCTGGAATGCGAGGCGGTTCTGCCATAACGGCAATTCAACCGGGATGGCACGGGCTTTGGACGACATCGGGAAACCCACCGCGGCTGTCGTTTCGGCAGTCGCACCCGTCGTGTCCGGATCCTGCCTCAGCGGCAGGCGTAGCGACGGTCCCCTCTGAACCGATGCGCACCACGCCCTCACTGCAACTGTCGGCCGGTGCGCGTCTCCCCCAACCCACCTCTCAGTCATGGGAAAGATCATTGGTATTGACCTCGGCACGACCAACTCCGTCGTCTCCGTCATGGAGGGCGACGAGCCCGTCGTGATCCCCAACGCCGAAGGCGGCCGCACGACGCCGTCCGTCGTCGCGTTCAAGAAGGACGGCGAGCGGCTCGTCGGCGCGCCGGCCAAGCGGCAGGCAATCACGAACCCGCAGAACACCATCTTCTCGGCGAAGCGCTTCATGGGCCGCCAGTTCTCGGAGGTCTCCGAAGAGATGAAGACCGTCCCGTACACGGTCCAGTCCGGCGACGGCGGCGTCGCCCGCATCGCCGTGGACGCCAACGGCGAGCAGAAGCTGTACACGCCGCAGGAGATCTCGGCGATGATCCTCGGCAAGCTCAAGCAGACGGCCGAGGACTACCTCGGCGAGCGCGTCACGGAGGCCGTCATCACGGTCCCGGCGTACTTCAACGACAGCCAGCGCAAGGCGACGCAGGAGGCCGGCCAGATCGCCGGGCTCGACGTCAAGCGCATCCTCAACGAGCCGACGGCCGCGGCCCTCGCCTACGGCCTCGACAAGAAGGCGGTCGGCGACCACACCGTCGCCGTCTACGACCTCGGCGGCGGCACATACGACATCTCGATCCTCGAGCTCGGCGACGGCGTCTTCGAGGTCAAGTCCACCAACGGCGACACGCACCTCGGCGGCGACGACTTCGACCAGCGCGTCATCGACTTTATCGCGGACGAGTTCAAGCGCGAGGAGGGCATCGACCTGCGGACCGACCCGATGGCGCTCCAGCGCCTCAAGGAGGCCGCGGAAAAGGCCAAGATCGAGCTGTCCTCGGCCAGCCAGACGACCGTCAACCTGCCGTTCATCACGGCGACGCAGGACGGCCCGAAGCACCTCACGATGGACCTCACGCGTGCCAAGTTCGAGCAGCTCGTCGACGACCTCGTGCAGCGCACGATCCCGCCGATGCAGAAGGCGCTCTCAGACGCCGGGCTGACCAAGGAGCAGGTGGACGAAGTGATTCTCGTCGGTGGCTCGTCCCGCATCCCCAAGATCCAGGAGGTCGT
>JBBSUZ010000337.1:0-3035 GCA_038233965.1 Rhodothermales bacterium
CGGGTCGCCGCCGCGGTAGAACGCGTCGAAGTCGCCCGCGAGCGACGCCGACGAGTACGCCACGTTCGACGCCGAGACGAGCGTCTGGTCGACGGCCGAGACGAAGCCCGTCACGTCGCGCAGGTTGTAGCTCGAGAGCTTTCGGAGGTTGTCCTGGAAGGCCAGGAGCTGGTTGCCCTGCGTCGTGAGCTGGCTGACCATCTGCCGGCCGTTCGCGATCGACTTCACGATGTGCGCCGGGTCGATGACCGCCCACTGCGCCTTCGCTTCCCGGGCCGGAGCCGCGAGGACGAGGAGCAGCATGAGCGGCGTGAACCCGCGCTTCGCGAGCTTTCGCAGAGCGAACGCCTTCGGACTGAACCGCCGAGCGCCGAGGCGCGGCGGTGGCGGGTTAGCGGACGGCGGGGAGCCGTGCCGCGGGCGGCCTGTCGCCGCCGTGTGGTGCCTGAGCATGGTGTGCTGTGGCTGGTGGTGAGAGTGGCGCCGGCGACCCCCGCCGCAGTCGCAGCAGGTCCAGCGCCCGGTTGGCCGGGACGGCTCGGCTAGGAGCCGAGCCGTTCCGCCAGGCCGGTGGATGCGCGGCCCGAGGCCTTGCCTCGGGCGGCGTCGCCCTGGGCAGGCGCTTGGGTGCGCCCGATGCCCTGCGCCATCGCCCGCGCCGCGTCGGGGAGCCCAGCGAGGCGGAGCCAATCGGCAGGCCACGTCGCCACGCCGGCGTCGGCAAGGCGGGCCGCCTCGCGGACCGTCTCGTCGGCCGAGTAGCCGGGCAGCGCGGTGAGGAAGGCGAGTTCGACGGGCGAGAGCGCGAGGTCGAACATCCGCGCGCCGGACGGCGAGCGGACGTAGTAGTCCCGCTTCTTGCGGGCGCGAGCGAGGCGAGCGACCTCGGCCGAGTTCAGGCCGAGCCAGCCGTAGAGCGCCGCCGTGTCGGGCTCCGAGGCGTCGGGGTTGGGCAGGAAGATGCGCGTCGGGCAGCTCTCGATAAGGAGCTGCGCGCCCTTCACGGCCGGGTCCTTGAACTGTGCTGGACTGTGCGCGACCACGATGACGGCCGCGTTGCGCTTGCGCAGCGTGAGCAGCCACTGCCGGAGCCGGTCCGAGAAGCGGCCGTGCATGAGCGCTGCCCACGCCTCCTCGATCACGATGAGCGTCGGCGCGCCGTCGAGGCTCTCCTCGACGCGGCGGAAGAGGTACGTCAAGGCCGGCACGAGCACGCGGTCGGACATGCCGACGAGGTGCGAGAGCTCGACCACCTGGTGCTGCCCGGAGCCCGCCGAGGCGCCTTCTCCCCTGCCGCCGGACCCGAACGAGTCGTGGTCGGCGTCGAAGAGGTGGCCGTACGCGCCTTCTAGCGTGTACGGGCGGACGAGCGCGCGCAGCCGCTCCGTGCCGAGGTTGACGAGCAGCGCCGTCAGCGTCCGTCCGCTCGGCGGGTTCTGCGCGAGCAGCGTCACCGCGTGCGCGACGCGCCCGCGCTCGGACGGCGAGAGCGCCTCGCCCTGAAGCTCGACGAGCGCCTCGATCCAGTCCACGGCCCACGTCCGCACGTCCGCCCGGTCGACGTCGCGCAGCGGCTGCATCTCGACGGCCTCTCCCGCGCCGAGCGGCCCGGCGAGGTCGTAGTGCGCGGCTCCCATCGCGCGGCCCGAGACGTAGTGGCTATAGCCGACGTCGAACACGACCGTACGGGCGCGGGCATAGCGCCTCCACTGCGCGACGAGCAGGCCGACGAGGACCGACTTGCCGGCGCCGGTCGCGCCGACGACGAGCGTGTGCCCGACGTCGCCCTCGTGCAGGCAGAGCCGGAACGGCGTCGAGCCGTCCGTCTGAGCCCACAACAGCGGCGGCGAGTCCTCGGGAAAGAGACCGCTCGGGACGGCCTCCGGCCCGCCCCACGGCGACGTGAGCGGCAGAACGTCGACCACGTTCTCGGTCGAGAGCACAGGCCGGCGCAGGTTCGGACGGCCGTGGCCGGGAAGAGAGCCCATAAAGGCTTCGACGGCGTTCACGTCCTCGACGCGGCTCGTGAAGCCGAGGTCGCGCACCGACTTCAGCACGGCGCCCGCGCGGTCGTCCGCCGTCCGGGCGTCGTCCGCCATGATGACGGCGCAGCAGGTGAGGAAGCCGAAGCGGACCTCACCGCCGGAGTTCGTCGCCCGCGCCGCGCCGGCGTCGTGGACCATCGCGGTCGCGTTGCCGTCCTGGAAGGCGAGGTCGAGGTCCGTCTCTTGCCGCTTCTCCTTCGACGCCATGTCCTTGGCCCAGTCGCCCGCGCCGCGGCGCTTCTGGAACCAGCCGAGCTGGCTCTTGCCGATGACCTTGGAGGCCGTGGCAGGCGAGAGCGGGACGAAGCGCACCGACCAGCGGTACGGGAACGGCAGCCGCAGGAGCGGATCGGCGAGTCCCGGCGTCGTCGCGTTCGGGTAGCCCTGGACCGCGACGACGCGGACGTGCTTGGAGCCCACGCGCGGCTCGAAGCCGCCCACGAAGGGCTGGTCGGCGAGCGCGTGGTCGAGGTATGCGCCGTGGCCGGGCACGCCGACGGCGTCGCCGAGCCCCGTCAGGCACTCGTGGAGATGCCGGAGCAGGCCCGCACTCCCCATGCGGCGCACGCGCATCGCGGACGCGAGGCGGTCCTGGATGCCGCGCAGCTCGCGCTCGAACTGGCCGAGCAGGCGCGGCCAGACGTCGGCAGCCGCGCCGCCCTCGCCTCGTCCCTTGACGAGCGCGCGGCCGAGCTGTCCCGCGAGCGCGGCCGGCGGCGTGTACGTCACCGCGACCACGCTCTCGGTCTCGTAGTGCTCGCCGACCGCCGAGTAGCGCGCGCGGCGCGCCTCGTCGATGGCCCGGCTCACCGGGTCCGGGAAGTGGCACCGCTCGCGCGGCGCGTAGCAGACGGCGTCGCGGCGGAGCGCGTCCGCGTGGACCATCCAGCCGTCGCCGAGAGCCGCCACGGCCGAGTTGACGTGGCTTGCAAGGTTGACGATCTCGGCCGGCGTCGACGAGGCGAGGTCGCGTCCGCGGACGTGCCATGC
>JBBSUZ010000338.1:0-3017 GCA_038233965.1 Rhodothermales bacterium
CTTCGCGGATCTGCTGCCGCCCGTCAACCCGACGGCCGAGCAGACGACGGCCTTCAACGCGGCCAACTCGGCCGGCTACAACGAGGCCATCCTGTCCGTGATGCGGGAGATGACCGAGCGCCGCGCGCCCGGGACGGGCCTCCGTGAGCGCATGGCCGTCCTGCTCCACACGTTCGTGACGGCGAACTACGACGGGTTCGGCAACCGCGCCTACCGCCTCTACGGCTACTGGGACGTGATGCGGCGCAACGCGCTCGGCTCGTTCGAGACGCTGATCCGCGAGGTCGGGACGACGCAGGCGATGCTCGTCTACCTCAACGGCTCCGACAACCGCGTCGGGCGGGCGAACGAGAACTACGCCCGCGAGCTGCTCGAGCTGTTCACGCTCGGCATCAACGGACCTGACGGCGCGCCGAACTACACGCAGGCCGACGTCTCCGACCTTGCCCGCGCGCTCACGGGCTGGACGGCGCCGGGCACGCAGACGACGGCCTTCTTCACGCCGGCGCGGTTCGACAGCGGCTCCAAGACGATCTTCGGGCAGACGGGCGCCTTCACCTACGTGACCGCCCACGACGTTCTGTTCAGCGCGCGCCGCACGCAGGCCGCGCACCACGTCGCCCGGCACCTCTACGCCGCGTTCGTGGCGGCGGCGCCCAACGAGCAGGTCGTGGCTGAGATCGCGGGCGTGCTGCTCGCCAACGGGTTCTCGCTCGCCCACGCCGTCCGCGCGATCCTCAAGAGCCAGCACTTTTTCTCGGCCGGCGCGCTCGGCGTCCGCATCAAGGACCCGCTCACGCTCATGCTCGGCCTGCTGACCGAGCTCGGCTGGTCCAACCCCGAGCAGCAGTACCGCTCGGCCTACAACCGCGCCCGCGACGTCGGCTTCGAGCTCTTCCGGCCGCCGGACGTCTCGGGCTGGCCCGAGGGCCGCGAGTGGCTGGACACCGGCTCCGTGCCGCTGCGCGGCGTCGGGACGGACCAGACGGTCGCCGCGCGCAGCGAGGGCCGCGCTTTCGCCGCCACGTTCCCCTCCGCGGGTGACCCGTACGCGTTCGTCGCCGATGTCGCCGAGCGCCTCGTGGCCGTCCCGCTCGGTGCGGCCGCGCTCGCGCAGGCGGTCTCGATCCTGCTCGGCGGTATCCCGGACTACGAGTGGGACCCGACCGTCGCCTCGGCCGAGGGCCGCATCCGGAGCCTCGTCCAGCACCTCGCCCGTCTCCCCGAGTACCACCTCTCCTGAGCGACCATGTGCCAGCACGACCACGCACCCGCCACCGGAGCCGCAGGTGACGACGACGCCCGCCGCGCCGACTCGCTCGACGCCGGGGCCGCCCACGACCACGACCACGACGCGTGGACGCGCCGCGACTTCCTCGTCCGCGCCGGCCTCGGCGCCGCCGCCGTCTCGCTCGGGACCGTCGTCGGCTCGTCGCGGGCCTACGCGATGGGCGGGAGCCCGCTGCTCGGCCGCCTCGCGCAGATCGAGACCGACCGCGTGCTCGTGCTCGTCCAGCTCAAGGGCGGCAACGACGGGCTCAACACGGTCGTCCCGCTCGGAAACGACCTCTACCGCACCGCGCGCCCCACCATCGCCATTCCCGACGCCGCGACGGTCGGCCTCGGCAGTGGCTTCGGGCTCCACGGCGCGCTCGCGCCGCTCCAGCCGATGTGGGCCGGCGGCCAGATGGCCATCGTCCACTCGGTCGGCTACCCGAGCCAGAGCCTCTCTCACTTCACCGGCACGGACGTCTGGACGACCGCGCGGCCGGTCGGACAGAGCGCGCCCGCCGGCGGCTGGGGCGGCCGCACGCTGCGCCCGGACTACCCCGACTTCGAGACCAACCTGCCGGCCGCGCCGCCCGCCGTCCAGATCGGGAGCCAGAACCCGCTCCTGTTCCAGTCCGGCGACTCGGACCTCTCGATGAAGCTGCCCTCGGCGGCGACGATCGCGCAGATCGCGGCGGGCGGCGGGCTCTACGACGTCGACGACGTCCCGAACTCGCCGGCCGGGATCGAGCTCGGCTACGCCCGCGCCGTCACGAACGCGTCGAACCGCTACATCGCCTCGGTCCAGGCCGCGGCGACGGCCGGCACGAACGCGCAGACGTACCCCGCGGGCAGCTTCGGCAACGACCTCGCCGCCGTCGCGCGCCTCATCAAGGGCCGCCTCGCGTCGCGGATCTACGTCGTCCAGCTCGGCTCCTTCGACACGCACGTCAACCAGGCGACCGCGCACCAGTCGCTGCTCGGCCAGCTCGGCAGCGCGATGGCCGCGTTCTACGCGGACCTCGGCGCGGACGCGACGCGCGTCCTGACGATGACGTTCTCGGAGTTCGGCCGCCGCGTCCAGCAGAACGGCTCGGCCGGGACGGACCACGGGACGACCGCCCCGCTCATGGCTTTCGGCCCGGCCGTCCAGGGCGGCTTCTACGGCACCGCGCCGGATCTCGCCGCCCTCGACCCGTCGGGCAACCTGCGCCACACGACCGACTTCCGGAGCACGTATGCCGACGCGCTCGGCCCGTGGTTCGGCCTCGACGCCGGGACCGTCGCGAGCGTCCTCGGCGGCGCGTACTCCCCGACCGGCTTCGCACGCACGGCCGTCGGCACGGTCGATCCGGGCACGCGCGCCGAGCTCCGCCTCGACGCGCCGTTCCCGAACCCGGTCCGCGGGCAGGCCCGTCTGCGCTACTCGGTCGCCGAGACCGGGCCCGTGCGCCTCGCGGCGTACGACGCGCTCGGCCGCACCGTCGCCATTCTCGACGAGGGCGTCTTCGCGCCCGGCGCGCGCGAGGCGACGTTCGACGCGGCGTCGCTGCCGGCGGGCGTCTACGTCCTCCGCCTCGAGACGCCCGGCGCGTCGCGGACGGTCCGGGCGACGGTTATGCGGTGACGGCACCGGGCGGGACGTTGAACCCATGCGTCCATCCGTAGGGGCACAGCTTGCGGTGCCCGCGCCTGAACCCCCCCGGGACCGCCGGACGGGCGGGCCCCCCCACCGGTGCCCCGCCCAC
>JBBSUZ010000339.1:0-2995 GCA_038233965.1 Rhodothermales bacterium
ACTTGCCGGAGCCCCTTTCGGTTCGCCCTCGTAGCTTCCCGCCATGCCGCCCGTGCCCGTCACCCTGCCCCGCACCGCACCCGCGCCGAGCCCGACCGGGCCCGAGCGTCTTCGCGCTGCCCTGTGCGACGCCGCGGCGCGGTGGGACGGGCAGACGGTGCTCCGCGTCGAGGTCCCGGCCGCGCCGGCCGACGCGCTCGCGTGGCTCGCGGTCCAGTCCGCCGCCGTCGCGCCGCGCCACGCGTGGGCCGACCGCGACGACGCCGAGCAGCGCGCGGCCGTCGGATCTGCGCTGACCATCGACGCCGACTCGCTGGGCGACGTCGCGGCCGTCGAGCACCTCGCCGCTCTGCTGCCGGCCGGCGCGCGCCTCTACGGAACCGTCCGCTTCGATGCCGCGCTCGCGCCGGCGCCCGAGTGGGCCGCCTTCGGGCGCGTCCGCTTCGTGCTGCCGCGCGCCGAACTCGTCGTGCGCGAGCGCCGCGCCGTCCTCGCGGTGAACGTCGCCCCGGGCGAGCGCCTCGCCGCCGCTCTGGCCGACGTCGCCCGGCTCGTACCGCACACCGACGCCGCGCCGGCCGCGCTGCCGTATGTGCAGACGCGCACCGACCGTCCGGGGAAGGCGGGCTGGACGACGGCCGTCCGCGCCGCCCTCGCCGACTTCGCCTCGGGCGCGCTCGACAAGGTCGTCCTCGCACGCCGGGCGGACCTGACGTTCGACGCGCCCGTCGACGCTGTTGCCCTTCTCCGGCGGCTCGCGCCGGCCGCGCCGCGCTGCTTCCACATCCTCGCCGACGCCGGCGACGGCTCCGCCTTCGTCTCGGCGACGCCCGAGCGCCTCTTCCGCATCGAAACCGACGCACAGGGCGTGCGCCACCTCGCGACCGAGGCCGTCGCCGGAACGCGCCCGCGCGCGGCCGACGACGCGGCCGACGACGCGCTCCTGGGGGAACTGATGGACTCCGACAAGGACCGCCGCGAGCACGCGTTCGTCCGCGACGCCATCGCCGAGCGCCTCGCGCCGCTCGCGACGTCCGTAAGCATCGACGCGCACGCCGGGGCGATGACGCTCGCGCGCGGCCGCCACATCCGCACGGGCATCGCGGCGACGCTCACGCCCGCCGCGTCGGTGCTCGACGTGCTCCGCGCGCTCCACCCGACGCCGGCCGTCGGCGGGACGCCGCGCGAGGCGGCGCGTCTCGCCATCGCCGCGGCCGAGCCGTTCGACCGCGGCCTCTACGCCGGCGCCGTCGGCTGGATCGGGCGCGACGCGGAGGGCCGCGAGGCCGCCGAGTTCGCCGTCGGCATCCGCTCCGCGCTCGTCCGCGGCCGTCGCGTGTCGCTGTATTCGGGCGCCGGCATCGTCGCCGGCTCCACGCCCGAGGCCGAGTGGGCCGAGATCGAGGGCAAGCTCGCCGACTTCGCGCGCGTGCTCGGCACGACGCCCCGCGCCGCCCGCTCGGGCGATGGCGCGACGGCTGACGTCGCGCTCTAGAGCTGTGGCCTTCGACGCCTCCGGCCGGCCCAACGTCAACGCGCTCTGGGCGGGGCTGCTCGTCGAGGAGCTGATCCGGCAGGGCGTCGGGCTGTTCGTCGTCGCGCCGGGCTCGCGGAGCACGCCGCTCGCCGTCGCCGTGCACCGCGCGGTGCAGGAGGGCCGGACGACGTGGCTCGTTCACCCGGACGAGCGCGCCGCGGCCTTCGTCGCGCTGGGGTGGGGGAGAGCGACCGGGCACCCGGCGGCCGTCGTCACGACGTCCGGGACGGCCGTCGCCAACCTGCTGCCCGCCGCCGTCGAGGCCGGCGCCGCGGGCGTGCCGCTGCTGCTGCTCACGGCCGACCGGCCACCCGAGCTGCGCGAGACGGGCGCGAACCAGACGATCCGGCAGCCCGGCCTCTTCCAGACCGTCGCCCGGTGGGCCTTCGACGCGCCCGTCCCCGATGCCGCGCTCGACCCGGCCGTGATCCTCACGACGGCCGCGCACGCAGTCGCCCGCACGCTTCACCCGGCCGGGCCCGTCCACCTCAACCTGCCGTTCCGCGAGCCGCTCGGCCTCGAGCCCGACGGGACGGACGCCGTGGCGCTGACGGCGCACCTCGACCGGTGGTCCGGGGTGCATCGGCCCTACACGCGCACCGAGGCGCTCGGGCAGCCGGACCCGGACGCAGTCGGCGACCTCGCGGCGCGCCTGGCCGGCGTCGCGCGGGGGCTCGTGATCCTCGGCGCCACGGACACGCCCTCGGAGGGGATCAGTGCGGACCTGCTCGCCGAGCGCCTCGGCTGGCCGCTCCTGCCCGACATCGCGTCGCAAACCCGGACCGAGCGTGTCGCGGGCGAGCCCGGCGCGGCGGTGCCGCACTACGACCTCGCCCTGGTGTCCGAGGCGTTCGCACGGACGCATGCCCCCGACGCCGTCGTGCTCATCGGCCGGCGCCCGCTCTCGAAGCGGTTGCTCGCGCTCGTCGACGGCGCGCGCCCCGACCCGTTCCTCGTCGTCCGGGGCGACCCTGAGCGGTTCGATCCCGAGCACGTCGTGACCGACCGCGTCGTGGCAGACCCATTCTGGTTTGTTGGCGCCCTCGCCGACGCGCTCCCGCCCACTCCCGCGCCGACTGCCTGGCTCCACGAGTGGCAGCGGGCCTCCGTCGCTGCTGAGGCGGCGGCTGTCGCTGAGATCGGTCGCGAGCTGAACGAGCCGTTCGTCGCCCGGACCGTCGCGCGGCTTGCGCCCGCGCTCGTCCTCGCCGCCTCGATGCCGATCCGCGATGCCGACCAGTTCGCTGCCGCGCACGACGGCGCCGAGCGCGTGTTCGCCAACCGCGGCGCGTCCGGCATCGACGGGACGGTGGCGACGGCCCACGGCGTCGCGCGCGGCCTCGACGCGCCCGTCGTGCTGCTCATCGGCGACCTCGCGCTGGTCCACGACCAGACGAGCCTGATGCTGCTGAGGAGCGGTCCGCCCGTCGTCGTCGTCGCCGTCAACAACGACGGCGG
>JBBSUZ010000340.1:0-2976 GCA_038233965.1 Rhodothermales bacterium
ACAGCCGCGCGCTCCCGCTCGCGGCCGGCACGGCGCTCGCGCTCGGCCTCGCGAAGGAAGTCGCGGACAGCCGCCGCGTCGCCTTCCCGCTTTTCTCGCTCCGCGACCTCGTCGCCGACGTCGCCGGCATTGCGGCCGGCGCGCTCGTCACCCGCTTCTGACGGCGCCGCGCCGCAGGGCGTGACGCCCGGCCGTTCCGTGCGCTTTCCCGGAAGGCTCACAGGGCGCGCCGGGGCCGCCGTCTACCTTGCTCGCTTCCCGTACCGCCTCCCCCAGATGATCCAACGTCTTTTCCTGCTCGTGCTCGCCACGGGCGCGCTCTCCCTCGCCGGCTGCAAAGGCGCGGGCGGCGGCACGTCCGACACGGCCAGCCTCGACTCGCTCGCGACCGGCCCTGACGAGGACCTCCTCGCTTACAACGCGGGCTTCGAGACCGGCGGCCAGCTCATCGGGCAGGACTCGTCGTTCAGCTACGCCCGCTTCAAGGACGGCTTCGAGGCCGGCCTCCGCGGCGACTCGGTCGAGATCGCGTACGCGCTCGGCCTCCGCGCCGGTCTCGGCCTTCGCGACCAGCAGCAGAAGGACTCGACGACCAGCATCAGCCCGAGCCTCTTCCTGACGGGCCTCCGCTCCGGCGTCGCGCGCGACTCGTCGGGCGTCCGCATCACGCCCGAGCAGGTCCAGCGCGCGACCGCCCGCTACAACGACTCGCTCATCGTGCGGCAGCTGCGCGCCCAGGCTGCGACGGACCCGCAGGCACAGGTCCAGCTCGGCGCGATCCGCGCCAACGCCGCTGCCGGGACGCGCTACCTCGCCGAGGTCGCCCGCCGGCCGGGCGTCCAGCGCACGTCCTCGGGCATCCTCTACAAGGTCTCGACGCCCGGCGCCGGCGCCTCGCCGACCGACGCCGACCAGGTCGAGATCCGCTACGTCGGCACGCTGCCGGACGGGACGGAGTTCGACCGCTCGCAGGGCACCGCGCCGACGACGCTCCCCGTCGCGGCCGTCGTGCCGGGCTTCGCCGAGGCGCTCAAGATGATGAAGCCGGGCGAGACGGCGACGTTCTGGATCCCGGCGAGCCTCGCCTACGGCCTCCAGGGCGCACCGGGCCCGAACGGCCAGGGCGGCGTCCCGCCGAACTCGGCGCTCCAGTTCGAGCTCACGCTCGTCCGCGTGATGCAGGCGGCCGCCGGCCCGCAGGGCGGCATGTTCGTCCCGCCGGGCGCCGGTGGCCCGCCGCAGGGCATGCAGGGCCCGCCCCCCGGCCGCTGATTTTCCGCCGTCCGCCGTGCGTTCCCAGTAGCTTCACACTGGTGGCATCGGACACGCACGGCGCAGCACCGCAAACCGGCGAGGGGTCGGGGCCAAAGAGTCCGTCCGGGCAACCGGCGGTGGCCACGCCCTCGGCGGCAGACGGACGCAACCGGCCGATCAATCCCCCGAGCACCCGGCGCGTCCGTCGCGCCGGGTGCTCGGCTTTTCCTCCCTCCGCATGGCCTTCCAGACGCAGCGCCGCGAGCGCCCCGACCCCGACGCCCTCGACCTCTCGGACGGGACCGTCACGCGCCTCGCGCAGCAGGCCAAGGACCCCGAGCGCGCCAGCGTCTACATCGACGACGCCTTCGCGTTCGGCCTCGCGATCGACCTCGTGATCTCGGCCGGCCTCAAAAAAGGCCTCGTGCTGACGGCCGCCGAGCAGCGCGAGTTGCTCGTCCGCCAGGAGAGCTACGGCGCCCGGGCCGCCGCGATGGCCTACGTCGGCGCGCAGGCGCGGACGACCGAGGAGGTCCGCCGCAACCTGACGCAGAAGGGCTTCGCCGAGTCCGTCACGGACGACGCGCTCGCCGCGCTCGCCGGCGCCGGCCTGCTCGACGACGCGGCCTACGCCGAGGCCTACGCGCGCAGCCGCTTCGCCGGCCCCGGCCACGGCCCAACGCGCATCCGCCAGGACCTCCAGCGCCGCGGAGTCCCGCGCGCCGCCATCGACGCCGCGCTCGCGACGCTCGTCGAGACCGAGGACCTCGCCGAGCGCGCGACGGACGACGCCGCCGCCAAGTGGCGCAGCCTCGCCTCGGAGCCCGACCGCCGCAAGCGGCTTCGCAAGACGATGGACTTCCTCGTCCGCCGCGGCCACTCGTTCGACATCGCCCGGACGGCTGCCGAGGCCGCTGCGGCGGCCGACCCCGAGGACGCCGACTCGGACGCGTGGGAGGACTGAGCCCGCGTCGGCGAATCGCTAACCTGTGAGGCGGGCACAGCGCGCTGTGCCCCTACAGGTGTCCTGACTGGTAGGCCCTCCCGCTTTCTCTATCCCGCATCCCGATTCCATGACCGACGCTCTCGCCGCGATCCGCGCCCACACCGACCTCGTGCCCGAGATGGCCCTCGTCCTCGGCTCCGGCCTCGGCGCGCTCGCCGACGAGGTCGAGGACGCCGTCGTCGTGCCCACGTCGGACGTGCCGGGCTACCCCGTCTCGACCGTCGCCGGGCACGCCGGGCGGCTCGTGTTCGGGCGCCTCGCCGGGCGCGACGTCGTCGTGGTTCAGGGCCGCGTGCACGTCTACGAGGGCTACCCGCCGCGCGCGGTCGGCTTTCCGGTGCGCCTCGCGCACGCGCTCGGCGCCCGCGGCCTCGTGCTGACCAACGCCGCCGGCGGCATCAACCCGGACTTCGGGCCGGGCACGCTGATGCTCATCACGGACCACCTCAACATGTCGTCCGTGAGCCCGCTCACGGGCCCGACAGGCGACGGCGAGACGCGCTTCCCTGATATGTCGGACCCGTACGCCGCGCCGTGGCGCGCGCGGGCGGTCGAGGTCGCCGAGCGCGCCGGCGTCGCCGCTCGCGGTCGCGCCGCGCACCGGAAAGCCGACCGCGCGCGGCGGGTAGCCCTCGTATACGTGGACGCGGCACTGCACCACGACGACGTCGCGCCCGGCGAGGCGCCCGAACACGAGCCGCCCGGCGTGCCCGGCG
>JBBSUZ010000341.1:0-2965 GCA_038233965.1 Rhodothermales bacterium
CCGAGCGCGAGCGCCTTGCCCGCCAGGTTCATCACCACGTTGCCCAGGCCCATCGCCAGGCTGGCGGCCGTGTCGCGCGTCTCGTACAGTTCGCGCTGGTCGACGGCCGAGAACACGGCCTCGGCGACGAGCAACACGACGAAGGCCGGGATGGCCCACAGGATGAGGTCGGGGGCGGCAAAGAAAATCTCCATCGTCTTACCGGAGGGGGGAGCAGGGGCGGACGCCGTCCAGGAGCAGGCGCAGGCCGTCGCCCAGGAGCACCGAGCGCTCGACGCCGTACCACGCCTCGACGTCGGAGCGGAGGGCCGTCGCGACGAACCCGTGCAGGCCGCTCCACAGCGCGAGTGCCGCGCGGTCGGGGTCGAGGTCGGGGCGGACCGAGCCGTCCGCGAGACCGGCGCGCAGCGTCCGGCGGGCCAGCGAGAACAGGCCGAGCGTGGTGCGGTGGCAGGCAGCGGCGTGAGAGCCGGTCTCGTACGGCGGGGCCTGGCCGACCCGGTAGTCCAGCAGGGCGAAGTCGGCCGGTTGGGTTCGGGCGAATGCGGCGTAGGCCTCTCCCAGGGCGCCGAGCCGAGTGAAGGCATCCGGCGCGGGCTGGCGCGCGGCCTCCGCTAGCGCGACACGCAGCCGACGGAGCGCCCTTGCCGCGACGGCGTCGCACAGGTCGCCTTTGTCGGCGAAGTAGGTGTAGGCGAGTCCCTTGCTGACATCGGCCTGGGCGGCGACGGCGTCCATCGAGGCAGCGTCGAGACCGCGCTCGGCGAAGACGGCCTCGGCGGCGTCGATGATGGCCCCTTGGCGGGCCCGGCGTGCGCGGAGGCGGCGGGTGGAGGCGGGGGACGAGCTGGGCATTGACTGACGCTCAAATACTGACTGTCGGTCAATGTATAACATCCAGTCGCCGTCTCCAACCCTAGAGCTGCGCGCGACGCCACCCCATCAGGGCTGGCGTCCCGCCGGCGCAGGCGGGACCGCGTCGTGGAGCACGAGCGCGCGGAGTGTGGCGAGGTAGGCCGGCACGCTGAACCGGTCCGGGTCCATCACGACCTGGATCGCGCAGCCCTCGACGAAGCCCGTCGCGACGGCGGCCAGCGACTCGGGCGTCACGCCGGGGTAGCGCTCGGGCTCGCTCTCGATCGCGGCCGCCGTCAGCGGCACGTACGCCTCGCGGTAGGCGCCGAGCGTCGCCTGGATGCGCTCCCTGACGCCCGCGTGCTGCGTGCCCATCACCCAGAAGTCGACGAGCAGTGCGACGCGGTCGCGGTTCTCGGGCAGGCCCTCGATGTCGCGCTCGATGGTGTGCAGCAGCCGGAGGACGGGCGAGAGCGCCTCGGTGCCCTTCGTGTCTGGTGCGAGGACCGTGGTCTCGAGCACACGGTCGAGCAGCGCCAGCACCAAGCCCTCGCGCGAGTCGAAGTGGAAGAAGACGAGGCCGTTGCTCACGCCGGCCTCCGCGGCGACGGCCCGCGTGGTGAGGCCACCGAGGCGGTCGCGCGTCGCGACGGCGTAGGCCGCGGCGAGGAGCTCGTCGCGGCGCTGGTCTTCGGGGATTCGGGCTCCGGCCATGGCGTCTCGCAGGGAACATTGACCAAGCGCTCAGTATACGATATCATTACTGAGCGCCTGCTCAGTCGCAAGGCGCCGGGTCTTCCCCGAGGTGCCCGTTCCATGCCTCTCTCGTCCCACCGCTGCCGATCGGCTCCCGTCCCATGCGCCCACTCGCCCTCCTCTCCCTGTTCGCGCTCGCTGGCTGCCTCCCGGTCCAGCGCGCGCTCGTCGACCGCGCCGTCGAGGGGCGCCGCGACGCGGCCGGACTCACTCCGCACACGGTCGAGGTCGGTGGCACTCCAGTCGCCTACCTCGAGCGGCCCGGCACCGAGCCCGCGCTCGTCCTCGTCCACGGCTTCGGCGCCGAGAAGGACGGCTGGCTCGCGCTCGTGACGGCGATGGACGATGGCCGCCGTGTCCTCGTGCCGGACCTCGCCGGCCACGGCGACAGCCCGGCGGCGCCGGGCGTCCGCTACGACGTGCGGCGCTACGCGGCCGACGTCGCCGGCTTCCTCGGCGCCGTCGGGGCGGGGCCGGTCGACCTCGGCGGCAACTCGATGGGCGGGCTCGTCGCGACGCTCGTCGCCATCGAGCATCCGCGCCTCGTGCGCTCGCTCGTCCTGATGGACCCGGCCGGCGTGCCCTCGCCGACGCCGAGCGGGCTCGACTCGCTGACGGCGGCCGGCACGAACCCGCTCATCCCGACGACTCGGGCGGAGTACGACCGCCTCATGGCCTTCGTGTTCGCGACCCCGCCCGACATCCCCGGCCCGGCGCGAAACGTCCTCGCCGACCGCGCCGCGCGGCGCGCCCCGTTCCTGCGCGACCTCTTCGCGACGATCCAGACCACGCGCGGGACGCTGCTGGAGCTGCTGCCCGGCGTCGAGACGCCGACGCTGCTGCTGTGGGGCGCCCAGGACCGCGTGCTCAACGTGTCGGCGGCGCCGCTCTGGACGGACGCCCTGCCGAATGCGCGCCTCGCTGTGCTCGACGGCGTCGGGCACGCGCCGATGATGGAGGCGCCGGCCGAGACGGCGCGCCTCGTCGAGTCCTTCCTCGCCGAGCGGTAAGCCCTCTGTGGCTTCCGCATCGACGCCCTCATTCCACGACCTCGACCGTCTCATGTCCACGATTCCGCGCCCTGACGGCCGCCCGACGCCCGTCTCCTCCACCCAGCCGCTTCCGCCCGTCTCGACGGTGCTCGTCGTCGGGTACCCCGCGCCCAGCGCGGCGCAGACCGTGGAGCGCCTGCTATCCACCGATGCCCGCCCGGTCGTCTGCGTGGTCGCGAGCGGCCTGATGCCCGAGGCGAGCGCGATGCACCGGGGCGCGCAGGACAGCGGGCGCCTGCGCCTGCTCGCTGGCCGCGCCGACGCGCCCGGCCTCGGCCTCGCGGGCGCAGCGCAGCGCCTGC
>JBBSUZ010000342.1:0-2923 GCA_038233965.1 Rhodothermales bacterium
CGAGCCGGCTCCAGCAGCGAGACGAGAACACCCAGCATCTACGGTGGCCGAGGCGCTCATGCAGCCGCCTCAATGACGCCTCGGAGTCGGTACAGGCTGGCCAGCCGAGCGGCGACGGTTCGATCCGAGACCCGTTCGGGCAACCCGGCGCCCGCTCTCACCGCGAGGGCGGGCGCTTCCGGTTTCAGGCCGCACGGCGGACACGCGCTGTCCGGACGTCCGAGAGCGGCGGCGTATCGTCCGGCCTTTCCCCGTGCCGCCCGTGACCGACGCCCCGTCTCTGTTCGGACCTGTGGACCTCCTCGGCGAGGCGCGCCGCCGGTTGCCGGAGCTGGCGCGCGATCTGGCCGGGTGCGAGGGCGTCCCGGTCGCCGTTCTCGCCGACGCCGTCGCATGCGAGGCTCTCATCTGGGCCCGCGACGCCGATGCGGCCGACCATGACGTCGTCCAGCGCATCGCCGCCTTCTGGGCCGGCGTGCTCGGACGCGACAGCGTCGACCCCGAGGTCAGGAACGCTGTGGCGGCGGCGCAGACACTGTTCGAGGCATGCTCCATCCATCATCTCGTATGAGCCAGACCGTCGCCCACCTGTTGCGTCTGATCGACGACCTGCCGGGCGAGACGGGCGTCGAGGTCACAGTCCGTGGCATCTTCGCGGCTCGGATGACGTTCGGTGCGCGCGATGGCGCCACGCCCGACGAGAGCGCCGCGCTGGCCGCCGCCGATCTAGAGCCTGAGGCTGGCGGTCCTCGATCCGGCGCGTTCGTCTCGCGCGACGAGGCCGTCTGCCGGGTGTGCGATCTGATTCAGGCGGCCGGTGATCCGGTGCGGATATCGCCGGCCGAAGCCGAGCGTGTGGCTGAGGCCATGGTTCGCGCGGTCGCGACGGGCGCTCCGTCCGAGAGCGCCGTGTGGTGCGCGCGGCTGGCATCGGGTTCGGGCGACGGGCTCGTCGTGATCGGCCACGCCTTCGTCTGGGTGATCCGGATGACGGCCGCATAGATCGGTGACGCCGGGCGAGCGTCGTCCGGCTAGCTTCCGGGTCCGCCGCCGGACGCTCCGGGCAGCCCGCCGCACGGCAGCTTCGCGGATCCCGACGCCGCACGCCGTCGTCTCCCCGGTTCCCTACCGCGCTGCCTGCATGGCCCTGTTCGACCGCTTCAAACGAAAAGAGCCCACGCCCGCCGAGCAGCAGGCCCTCGACGCGGGCCTCGAGAAGACCCGCGCCGGCTTCTTCGACCGCATCTCCAAGGCCGTCGCAGGAAAGGACACCGTGGACGAGGAGGTCCTCGACGACCTCGAGCACGTCCTCGTCGCCTCCGACGTCGGCGTGAAGACGACCGTCGAGATCATCCGGCGAATCGAGGCGCGCGTCGCCCGCGACAAGTACGTCAGCACGGCCGACCTCAACGGGCTCGTCCGCGACGAGATCGCGGATCTGCTCCTTGCCTCCGACCCCGGCCGGCCTGCCGACTTCAGCGCGCCGCTGCCCTCGACGCCGCACGTCGTGATGATCGTCGGCGTCAACGGCGTCGGCAAGACGACGTCGATCGGCAAGATGGCCAACGCCTATCGCCGCGCCGGCAAAAAGGTGCTCCTGGGCGCAGCCGACACGTTCCGCGCCGCCGCGACCGAGCAGCTCGACATCTGGGCCACGCGGGCGCAGGTCGAGATCATCAAGCAGTACCAGGGCGCGGACCCCGCCGCCGTCGCCTTCGACACGCTCGCCGCGGCCAAGACGCGCGGGTCGGACGTCGTCCTGATCGACACGGCCGGGCGGCTCCACAACCAGGTCGGGCTCATGGACGAGCTGAGCAAGGTGCGCCGCGTGATGGACCGGCAGGTGCCGGGCGCGCCCCACGAGGTCCTGCTCGTCCTCGACGCCAGCACGGGCCAGAACGCGATCCGCCAGGCCGAGGCCTTCACGGCCGCCGTCGACGTCACCGGTCTCATCCTGACCAAGCTCGACGGGACGGCCAAGGGGGGCATCGCCATTGGCATTTCCAACGAGTTCAAGATCCCCGTAAAGTATATCGGCGTGGGCGAGCAGGTGGACGACCTCCAGGTGTTCGACCGCGGGCTGTTCGTCGAGGCGCTCTTCGGGGCACGCGGCGCAGCGGCCTGAGCCAGCCTGCCGTATGCCGGCCTGCCGTTCGCGGTGTCGGGCGGCCGTTCATGTTCCGTCTGAGACGATTCGCCGACGCGGGCTTGGTTCTCCATGCCGCGCGTCGCACCTTGAGTCTGGGCCTGCGTGCCTGAGGCATTCTGCGCCCGACCCTTCCACCGCGACTCCCGAGACCGAGCCTATGCGCGCTCGCTACACCTCCGCTCCACTTCGGGGCTACCCCTGGCCGGCCATGCGACTGCTGTTCGTCCTGCTCCTCGCGCTCGTGGTGCGCTCGGCCTCCGCGCAGGCCGCGTACACGCCCGAGTTCGACCTCGACCTCATCACCGTCCGCGCCGACTCCGGCTCCGCGCCGCGCCTCGACGTCTACACGGCGATGCCGGTCCAGAACCTGCGCTTCGTGTCGCGCTCGACCGGGTTCGAGGCGACGTACGCCGTGACCGTCAACGTGTCCGAGCTGACCCCGAGCGGCACCCAGGGCGGGCTCGTCGTGAGCCGCACGTTCGAGCGGGCCGTCCACATGCCGGACTACGCGGAGACGCAGAACCCGACCGGGTTCGACCGCGCCGTCGAGTCGATCACGGTTCCGCCGGGCCGCTACACCGTTACCGTCGCCGTTGAGGACGGCGTCTCGGGGCGGTCGGTGAGCCGCGAGGTGGGGCACGTCGTCCGCCCGATGGACGCCGGCGGCGGGCGCATCGCCGCCATGAGCGACCCGATTCTGCTGGACCGCTACGACGAGGACGCCCGCACGTTCGAGCCCAACGTCGGCGCCGCGATCTCGACCGAGCAGGACGC
>JBBSUZ010000343.1:0-2920 GCA_038233965.1 Rhodothermales bacterium
CCGCGCCGCGCGGGCGCGCTGACGTACGACATCGGGCTCGAGCCGGACCTCCCGGAGCACGGCCGGACGCTGCGCGAGATGGGCGCCCTCTACACCGAGGTCCTCGATACGCTCGGCATCGACCGCCCCGCCCCCGAGGCACCGCCGCCGTACACCGGTGGCGAGATCGTCGCCGCGACCGGCGCCACGCTGCGCCGCATCGACGCGCTCGCGGGCCCGCTCTGGACCGAGATGCTGCGCCGCCACGCGCTTGGCCTGCCGCGCTTCTACGAGGAGTCCCACGCGCTGAGCTTCCTCTACTACGCGCTCGACATCCTCGACGGCACGGCCAACCCGTTCATCCGCCGCATCTGGACGAACCTGCCCGAGGGCAGTGACGCCCGCCCGACGGACCTCTCGCTGACGCTGTGGCACGTCCCGGCGGAGAAGCGGACCGGCTTCCGGCACCTCTTCGAGGAGGTCGTGCGGCCGGGGAGCACGTTCTGGGCGCTCCCGCCCGGCGACGCGTTTCGCCGCCATGTCGGCAGCTTCATCGGCGTCCCGCACACGTGCTTGGGCGCGCTCGCCCGCGACCTCGCGTCGGGGGATGGCGGCGTGATGCCCGTTCCGCTGCCGGGCTAACCCTTTCGAAGGCCGCATCAGGGGCAGGGTGCCGGGGTCGACACCTGTGCAGGGCTCGCCCCTCACAGGCGGGCGCATGAGCGGGCTATGCCGGTGGCGGTGATGGCCAAACCGGTACAGAGCGGCCCGAGATCGAATGGCGCTCTCGCGCGGGCGGACCCCGGTTCCGCGCGCCGGCCCGAGGCGGACGTCCGTGCTAGTTCCGGGGCTGGCTGACGCGTTCAAGCACGACGGCCACCTGATCGCCGACACCATCGCGGTTAACCTCCTCGGCCCGCCGCTCGAACGCGGCGATGTCGGCCGGCGAGAACGGCGACGCTCCGGGCGAGACGGCGTACGAGCGCGGATCCGACAGCGGGATGTCGAGGCGGTACTGCTCGCTGGCCCAGAACTGGAAGGCCGACGAGTCGTGCTGCGTCTCGGCGACGCGGAGCCCGGCCTGGCCGGCGAGGTGTGCCAGGCTGCGTGCGGTGTGGAGGAAAAGGTGGCGCGGGGCGTCCATCTGGACCCAGTCCGCGCCGTACTCGCGCCACGCGACCGAGTCGGCGACGGGCAGGCGCAGCACGACGCGGCCGCCGGGCGCGAGCAGGCGCTCGGCGTGCGCGAGCACCGCAGACGGGTCGGGGAGGTGCTCGAAGGTGTGGTGCATCATCACCAGATCGAACGCGCCCTCGACGGCGGCGATCTCGCGGCGGAGGATGCGGACGCCCCGCCGCTCGGTGTCGCCGGCGACGAACGGGTCGGCCCCGGTGAGGCGGGTGAAGCCCGCGTCGCGGAGTTCGTGGAGCAGGTCGCCCGCGCCGCAGCCGACGTCCAGCACGGTGCTCTCCGGCGCGAGGCCGAGAGGGCCGAGCCACAGGCCGATGGGCGACGGCCCGAAGTGCCGGACGAGCGCCCCGCCGCCGGGGCTGGACCAGCCCAGCCCGTGCCGCAGGCGGAGACGCTTGAGCGACCGTGTGAGCGCGCCCGTGCGCGTCCCGGCGAACGAGTAGTAGCCCTCCGGGTAGTGCACGCTGAGGTCGGCCGGCACGTCCAGCAGCTGCAGGCATCCGCAGGCGGGGCACTCGGCGTACTCGAACGCCTCGCGCGTGCCAAACATCATCTCGCGGACGGTGTGGCGCGGGTGCGGGCCGTGGTCTCCGCAGGCGGCGCAGGTCAGGTCAGGCATCGGCGGAAAGCAGGCGGAAGCGGGGGCGGAATTTACGACGCGGCCCTCAGGGGGCGGGCAGCCGGGCGAGCAGCTCGAGCCAGCGGGCACGCACGGTGTCGGGGGCGAACGCGGCGTCGAAGCGGGCACGGGCCTGCGCCGACGCCTCGGGCCACCGCGCGACGAGCGCGAGCGCGGCGTCCGCGATCTCGACCGGCGCGTGTGACGCGACGAACGCGGCCTCGCGGCCAGCGGCCACCATCTCGGGCAGGCCGGCGTGGCGCGTGACGATGACGGGCGTGCCCGCGGCGAGGGCCTCGATGACCGTGAGCGGCTGCGCCTCGAACGGGTAAGACGTCGGGAGCACGAACAGGTCGTGCGAGAGGTAGAGGTGCCGCACGGCGTCGCGGTCGTTCACGGCCCCGGCGAGCGTGACGTGCTCGGCCACGCCGAGCGTCTCGATGCGCGCCCGGAACGCGCGCTCGGCGTCCGCGGAGGCCCACCGCCCGGCGAACGTCGCGTGGGCGTCCGTGCCGCGCGCGCGGAGGACGGCGAGCGCCTCGAGCACGTCCGGGTAGCCCTTCGATGGGACGAGCCCCGAGAGGTAGAGCAGGCGCACGGGCGGGCGGTGGCCGGCGAGCCGGGCCGCGCGCGTCGCCTGCGCCTCCGTGACCTCGGCCGGGGCGGGGATGGCCGCGTCGTCGATGGTGTTCGGGATGACGCGCCGCCGGTCGTCCGGGACATACTGCGCACACGCGTCGGCGAGGCCGTCGGTGAGGAACACGAGGGCGGCGAGCCGGCGAGCGAGGCGGACGCCCGACGCGCGCGTCGCCCGGCGCTCGAACAGCTGCGCGAAGTCGCCGCGGTGGACGACGCCGACGACCGGCCGTGAGCGGCCGAAGGCGGGCACGACGACGAGGCGGTCGCGGGCGTGGCCGAGCAGCGACGGCGACACGGACGGCCACAGCACGGGCGCGCCGGGCTCGGCGCCGAGCGCGGCGCGGAGGCGGCGGCGCTGCCCGAGAAAGTGCCCCACCCGGCTGGCCTGCGCCGTCGTCACGACGTGCTCGCCCTCGGGCGCCCCGACGTCGACGCGCACGACACGGCGGCCCGAGCCGCTCCCGTCCTGGCCGGCGAGCAGGCTCGCGAGGC
>JBBSUZ010000344.1:0-2917 GCA_038233965.1 Rhodothermales bacterium
GCGCGCGCGGGGCTCCGCGTAGACCCCGCGCGCGCGCGCGGCGCCGTGGCGCTCGTGCGCGGCCTGCGGCAGGTGACGGACTTCGCCTACGAGTTCCGGATGGCGCTCGCCAACCGGCGCCTCGCGCCGGACCTCCAGACGGTCTTCCTGATGCCCGGCGAGGCACACGTCTTCGTCGCGGCGTCGATCGTCCGCGAGATCCACCGCTGGGGCGGCGACGTGTCCTCGTTCGTGCCGGCGCCCGTGCTGCGCGCACTCGCGGAAAAGCCAGGCACCGGCGGCGCGTAGCTTGCTCTGCCGCCCTCGCCCGACCTGATGCCCGCGTTCAGTCAGCTCAACCCGTTCGTCGCGTCGATGCAGCCCTCGGCGACGCTCGCCATCACGGCCCGCGCCGCGGCCCTGCGCAAGGAGGGCCGCGACGTCATCGGCCTCTCGGCCGGCGAGCCGGACTTCCCGACGCCCGCGCCGATCGTCGAGGCCGCCCACCAGGCGCTCCGCGACGAGAAGTTCGGCTACACCGCCAACGCGGGCACGCCCGAGCTGCGCGCCGCGATCGCGGACAAGCTCACGCGCGTCAACGGCCTCGCCGTGAAACCGGGGCAGGTGATCTGCTCGAACGGGGCCAAGCAGTCCATCGCGCAGGCCGTCCTCGCCGCCGCCAGCCCGGGGGACGAGGTCGCGTTCGCCGCCCCGTACTGGGTGAGCTACCCCGAGCAGGCGCGGCTCGCCGGCGCTGAGCCCGTCGCCGTCAGGACCGAGCCCGCCGACGGGTATGTCCTCCGCCCCGATGCCCTCGACGCCGCCCTCACCGAGCGCACGCGCGTCCTGATCCTCAACAGTCCGTCCAACCCAACCGGGACGGTTCTGTCGCGGGCCGAGATGGAGGCGATCGCCGAGGTCCTCGAGCGCTACCCGCGCGTGCTCGTCGTGTCGGACGAGATCTACGAGGACGTCGTGTTCGACGCCGAGCACGTCTCGTTCGGGACGATGCCGGGCATGGCCGAGCGGACCGTCACGGTCAACGGCTTCTCGAAGGGCTATGCGATGACGGGCTGGCGGCTGGGCTACCTCGCCGGCCCCGCGTGGCTGACGGAGGCCGTCGACACGCTCCAGAGCCAGCTCACGTCTGGCCCGTCGTCCATCACGCAGGCCGCCGCCGTCACCGCGCTGAGCATGGACCGCGCGCCCATCGACGCCATGGTCGCCGCGTTCCGCGAGCGCCGCGACGCCGTCCTCGCCCGCCTCGTCGCCATCGACGGCGTCCGGTGCGCGACGCCGCAGGGCGCGTTCTACCTCTTCCCCGACGTCTCGGGCCTGTTCGGCCGCACGACGCCGAAGGGCGAGCGCATCGACGACAGCCTCGGCCTCTGCCGCTACCTGCTCGATGACGCTGCCGTCGCGCTCGTCCCGGGCGAGGCGTTCGGCGACGCGCGCGGCCTCCGCATCTCCTATGCCACGAGCATGGAGGCGCTCATGACGGCCATGGACCGCATCGAGGCGGCCGTCGCTGCGCTCGCATGAGCGCGCCGGACGTCCCGGCCAGCGTCTTCCTCCCGCCGGCCCCGGCCGAGGACGCGCTCGGCACCACGGACCTGCTCCGGATCACGACCGCCGGCTCCGTCGACGACGGCAAGAGCACGCTGCTCGGGCGCCTGCTCGTCGAGACGCGCTCCGTTCTCGCAGATCAGCTCGCGGCCGTTACCGAAGCCAGCCGGCGCCGCGGGCACGCCCGCCCTGACCTCGCGCTCCTCACCGACGGCCTCCGCGCCGAGCGCGAGCAGGGCATCACGATCGACGTCGCCTACCGGGCCTTCGCCACGCCGCGCCGCGCGTTCCTCGTCGCCGACACGCCGGGCCACGTCCAGTACACGCGCAACATGGTGACCGGCGCGTCGACGGCCGACCTCGCCATCGTGCTCGTCGACGCGCGCCACGGGGTCCGGACGCAGAGCCGCCGCCACGCCTTCATCGCGAGCCTGCTCGGCATCCGCCACCTCGTCTTCGCGGTCAACAAGATGGACCTCGTCGGCTTCGACGCCGACGCCTTCCGAGCCGTCGCGGACGACGCCACGGCCTTCGCCGCGCGCCTCGGCGTGCCCGACGTCGCCGTGATCCCGGTCTCTGCCCTCCACGGCGACAACGTCGCCGAGCGCTCCGACGCGATGCCGTGGTACGGCGGCGCGACGCTGCTCCACCACCTCGAGCACGTCGCCGTCGGCGGCGACCGCAACCCCGTCGACTTCCGCTTCCCGGTCCAGCTCGCGCTTCGCCCCGACGCCTCGTTCCGCGGCGTCGCCGGGACCGTCGCCTCGGGCGCGATCCGCGCGGGCGAGCGCGTCGCCATTCTGCCGTCGGGCCGCCAGACGACCATCAAGGCCGTCTACGAGTCGGGCCAGGACGTTGCCGAGGCGCGGGCGGGCGACGCCGTCGTGCTCGCGCTGGCGGACGAGGTCGACGTCGCGCGGGGCGACATGGTCGTCCGGGACCTGAACCGGCCCCTCGTCGGGACCGATGTCGAGGCGATGCTGTGCTGGATGGACGACCGCCCGCTGGACCCGGCGCGCCGCTACCTGCTGCGCCAGACCACGCGCGAGACGCCCGCGCGCGTCGCCGCCGTCGTCTACCGCGTCGACGTGGACACGCTGCGCCGCACGCCCGCCGACGCGCTCGCGCTCAACGACGTCGGGCGCGTCCGCCTCGAAACCGCCTCGCCCGTCCCGTTCGACGCCTACCGCGACAACGCCGCGACCGGCGCCTTCGTCCTCGTCGACGCCGACACCAACGCGACCGTCGCCGCCGGCATGGTGCGGGGCGGGGCCGCGATGGTGGATGGAGCGGACGAGGTCCAGACGTCCGAGATCCAGCCCGCTCCCGTCTCGCCCGACGTCGTCCGCGACGCGCCCGGCGTGACGCGGCA
>JBBSUZ010000345.1:0-2913 GCA_038233965.1 Rhodothermales bacterium
CGCACCTGCTGGAGCTTCGCGCCCTCGGCCGCCTGCTCGACGGCGTAGCGGTCCGCGTCGGCCTTCTTCTTGACCTCGGAGTCGTACTGCTTCTCGCGGCGCTCGATCTCGAGCTTCTCCAGGTCGACCGCGCGCTGCTTGCGGACGAGCTCGACCTGCATCTGCTCCTCGACGACGGCCCGCTGCGACGTCGCCTCCTGGACGGCGTACGCCTGGTCGGCCGCCGCTTTCGCGGTGTCCTGCTCCTGCCGGAACGCGGCCACCTTGAGTTCCTTGGCCTTGTTCGCCTCGGCGACGTTGGTGTCGCGCAGCAGCTCCGCCTTGAGGCCCGCCTCGTCGGCGGCGGCCTTGCGGACGCGCGAGTCGCGCGTCGCCTCGGCCTCGGCCATGTCGGCGTCGCGCTTGATCGCCGCGATGCGCGGGCGGCCGAGCGCCTCGAGGTAGCCGTTGTTGTCGCGGACGTCCTTGATCGTGAACGACACGATCTGGAGGCCCATCTTGCGCAGGTCGAGCGCCGCGACGGACTGCACCTCCTGGGCGAACTTGTCGCGGTTGCGGTAGACCTCCTCGACCGTCAGCGTCCCGAGGATCGCGCGCAGGTGGCCTTCGAGGACCTCGCGCGCCTCGCCGCGCAGCTCCTCGTCCGGCTTGCCGAGAAACTGCTCCGCCGCCGTCGCGACGTCCTCCACGGACGAGCCGACCTTGATCAGCGCGACCGAGTCCGTCATGACCGGCACGCCCTCGGACGTGTAGACCTCGGGCGTCGAGACGTCGAGCTTGTGGCTGAGCAGGCTGATGTAGGCCCGCTGCTGGAGGACGGGCAGGATGAAGGCGCCGCCGCCGCGGACGATCTTGAGCCGCCGCCCGGACTCGTCCGTGAGGACGTTCTTGCCCGTAAGGCCGCCGCCGGTGATGAGCATCGCCTCGTCCGGCGAGACCGTCTTGTAGCGGCTCGCGACCGCCATCACGAGCAGGACGATGATGACGACGAGGACGATGGAGACGACGCCGACGGGTCCGAGAAGCTCAAGCATGGAAGGAGGGGATGTGGGATACGGGATGTGGGATGGGCAGAAAGCCCGGGCCGGAGTCTGCGGATCCCGCATCCCCGATCCCGCATCCCTAGCTCAGGCGCGACGGCAGGGCGCGGCGCGGCGGGTCGTCCGTCTCGTCGACCGGCGCGACCAGCAGCGTCCCGTCGGGCGTGACCTCGACCACGACGACGCGCGCGCCGATCGGGATCGGGTCTCCGGTGAACGAGCGCGCCGTCTGGAACGTCGTGGAGGCGCCCATCTGGACGATCACCTCGCCGTGGCCGGTCTCCGTCAGCGACGTCGTCAGCTCGCCCGTGCGGCCGGCGTACTCGCGGACCGAGAAGGCGGTCGAGTTCTCGCTCCGCTTCATCGGCGCAACGTAGACGAGGTGCATCCCGACCGAGAACACGACGGCGAGCACGACGGCCACGGCGACGGTCGGGGCGGGCGCGAGCGCGGTGGTGGCCTCGAGCACGATGCCGGCCCCGCCGAAGACGCTCACGCCGGCGACGAGCGACAGCGGGTCGATGAAGCCGTCGATGTCGAGCGCGTCGAACGCGCCGTCGAGCGCGTCGCCGAGATAGTCGTGGATGAAGAACAGGGCGAGCGACACGACGAGGCCGCCGCCGAGGCACATCCAGAAGAGAGTCGTCATGGCGTGTGCGGAGGGCGAGACGCGGGGTACGGGCCGGGCACGCCTCAGGATACGCCCCACGCGCCGGGCCGGCCCGGTGCGCCGCCGTGCTAGTTTTGAGCGGCCCGCTGCTGCATTCGCGTCGGGCCGACCAGCATCCATGATCCCAGCACTGACCGTGTCCATCGAACCCGACCACGCCACGCCCGGCCACGCCGCGCCCGACCACGCCGCGCCCGACGCGCAGACGACCAGCGCACCGACGACCGCCGCGACCGAGACCGCGCCCCTCTCGCCCGGCGCGCAGGCGATGCTCTTCGTCGACTACCAGAGCCTGCACCACTATCTCAAGGGCCGGACCGACGGCGGCGGCTCGACGGCCGACCTCGCGGGCCAGCTCTTCGCCGCGCTCCGCGAGCACCTCGCCCAGAGCGGCGACCGCATCGTCCGCGGCCGCGCCTACGCCGACTTCGGCGCGCTCGACGACCACGCGCGCCACGTCCAGCGCCTGCTGTACCTCCACGGCATCGAGCCCGCATTCGTCCCGGCGACGACGCACCGCAACACGACCGACCTCCAGCTCGCCGTCGACGTGATGCAGGCCGTGCACGCGCACCCCGAGACGGGCGTGTTCGTGCTCGTCTCGGGCGACCGCGACTACGTGCCGGTCGTGCAGGCGCTCGTCGGCGCGGGCCGCCGGGTCGTCGTGGTCGGCTTCCGCGAGCACCTCTCGCCGCACCTGCTCGAGCACACGCGCGGCGGGCGCTTCGTCGACGCGGGGAGCCTGCTGCCGCAGGGCGCGCTCGCGCCCGAGACCGAGGTCGGCGCGCCGGTCATGGTCACCGAGTTCCAGCCCTGCCAGGATCCGACGCACGAGACGGCCTACGACGCGCTCGAGGTCATCGAGCGCCACTTCGGGCACTACGACGAGATCTACCTCACGCCGCTGCTGCGCCGCCTCTCCGAGGAGATCGGCGACCGCGAGGGCCACGACCCGAAGTCGCTCGTGGCGGACCTCGAGGAGTGCGGCGCAGTCCGCCTCGAGCGCCGCCGCGGCATGCCGTACGACTACACCGTCCTGCTCGTCAACCCGGAGCACACGGCCGTGGTCGAGATCCGCGAGGAGGTCCACGGCGTCGCGCCGGACACCGAGGACGGGCTGCCGTTCGAGGACGAGGTGACGATCTGATACCGGCCGGCTGATACCGGCCGGGCTGGAGGTGCGGGCTCGCGCGGCGGGCGGCC
>JBBSUZ010000346.1:0-2877 GCA_038233965.1 Rhodothermales bacterium
CGGCGGCCGCACGGGCGGGGAGGCGGGCGAGCACGGCCCGCCGCCGCCATCGCCGTTGTTCTGCGCCGTGACGGCGACGCCGACCGAGAGGTAGGCGACCGCGGCCACGGCGACCGTCGTCAGCCCGAGATCGAGCCCGACGCCGACGAGCGCGCCGACGGTGACGAGCGCCAGCGCGAGCGGCACCGAGAGCAGGAGCATCACCGCGACGGCCATCGCGACGACCCAGGCGACGAGGACGCCGCGGGCCAGAGTGAGGAAGAGCGTCTTCATGAGTCGGGATTGTTGGGGCAGACGCGGCAGGCTTTCCAGAGCCGGACGCGCAGCGGGTTCGATGCGGAGAAGTCCGCGGTGCGGTGCTTGCGGCAGGCGGCGAGGGTGATCTCGCCGAGCACCGGGCAGGCGACGGCCTCGGCCGCGAGCGTCTCGCGGACGGCCGTCCGGATGCGGTCGAGCGACGAGGCGTAGTAGCCGCGCACGACGGCCGTGACCATGGCCGGCGAGACGCCGAGGCGCTCGGCCGTCGCGCCGGGACCGTCGGCCTCGTAGGCCGTCTCGAGGAGGCGGACCCACGGCTCGGCGTGCCAGGCCGGCAGCAGGTGGGGCGTGGTGCGGAGGTCAGCCATGGGGCACCTCCGGCTGTGCCGCCCGTGCGGGACCGGGAACGGTCCCGGTGTCGCGGCTGTGTGGGACCCGGACGGCCGGCAGCGCGCGCGGGCACGTCGACGTCGGCACGTAGGCGTGCTCGTACGGGTGGCAGCCGTCGGCACCCTTGATGCGCTCGAGGTGGCCGGCGTCGACGCACGCCTCGAGGAAGCGCCCCGCGGTCGTCCGCCCCGCGCCCGAGACCTCGGCGGCGAGCGCCGCCGTCATCACGCGCTCGTTGAAGAGCACGCGCCAGACGTCGCGCCGCCACTTTGCCTGCCGAGCCTGCGTGTCCGAGCGCTTCACGACGGACGCTGCCAGCTCGCGCGCGCTCGGCACGAGCGCGTAGACCAGGGCGTTGCCGCCCTCCGGGTCAGGCAGGGCGACGACCGCGCCCGCCTCGCGCAGTTCAGAGAGGAACGTGTGGGCCGTCGGGTAGGGCACGCGCGCGCCGGCCGAGAGCTCGGCCACGCGCACGGCCACGCCGCCCGAGGCGAGACGCCAGAGCGCGCTCCAGGCGCGCCGCCGCCACGGCCGCGCCACGTCCGTCTCGCGCGTCTGGCTCCGCGCCGCCGCTGCGGGCACATGCGGCCCGACGTCGCGCATGACGAGATAGACCGCCCACGCCGCACGGCGACCGCGCTGCTGGACCCCGTCGCGGCGCAGGATGCCGGCGCGCGCCAGCTCGCGACACATCTTCTGGACGACGTCGAGACTGGGCGCGCCGGCCGCGGCCTGGACGTCCGCCATCGTGAAGCGCCGCCGGATGCGCATCGAGGTCCACGCCCGCTGCCGCCAGTCGAGCGGGTCGTCCTGGACGGCGGCCGGCACGCCGCCCGAGCGGCGCGTCTCGGCCGCGGCGTCGAGTCCGCGGCCGACGAGGCGCACGCCGGCCTCGGTCCGCTCAGCCATGCCGGCGGCGACGAGGCGCGAGACGAGGCGCTCGAGGTCGGTGCGGTCCTCGCGGTCGCCGGCCATCCGGTCCCACGTCGCGGCCGACTCGGCGGCGGCGGCCATGCAGAGCGCGGCCCAGGCCCGCGCGCGTCCGATCAGCATCGCGTCGTACGGTCTGAGCGCCCCGGGCGCGGTGAGGAGGAGGTCGCGGCTCATCGGCCCGACCGGGCTGAGGCGAGCGCGGTCCACATGTCGAGCGTGGCCTCGCCGAGGCGGTTCGAGACGGCGGCGCGCTCGGCCTCCTCGAGGAGCACGACGAGGCGGCCGACGTTGCCCTGCGCCTCGCGGAAGAGGTGGTCCACGAGAGTGCCGCGGGCGTCGACGGAACCGGCAGCCTGGCCCGTCTGGAGCGCGCCCTCGACGTCCACCTCGCAGAGGTCGCCGGCGACGCGCTGCGCGTCGAGCAGCGTGATGCCGCCGAACTCCAGGCGGCGTGTGATGCGGCGCGTAAAGCGTGCGTGGCGGCCCGTGAGCGGGCGGTCCGGGGCGAAGGCCGGGATGAGGCCCGGCAGCGTCTCCATGCCGAAGAGCACGACCGGGCTACCGGCCCCGTCGTAGATGTCGCGGAGCGTGTCGAGCAGGTCCTCGCGGTCGGCGCAGTAGTCCGCCTCGTCGATGCAGATGAGGCGGGTCTCCATCTTCAGCGCCTCGACGATGGCCGTGTACATCGCGTAGCGCTGCCGACCGGGGCGCACGCCGACTTCGGTGCAGATCGCCTGCAGGAGCGCCGTCGGGCTCATCGAGCGGACGGCGCGCACGTAGACCGCGCCGGTCTGGATCGCGAGGTGTTCGATGGCCGTGGTTTTGCCCTCGCCGGGGCGGCCGAAGACCATGGCCATGCGCTCGTTCGGCGAGCCCTCACGCATGAGGTCGGCCGAGAGCGCCATGAGGCGGATGATGTTCGAGGTTTCGACGGTCTGTCGGATCATCGTATTCTGGGTTCGCGCCGCGGGTGGCGCTGTGTGTCGGATCGCGGCGCGGCCGGGGGCAAGCCTGGCCGCGCCGCCGTCGTTTCAGGCGTAGCGCCCGTTGTGGTCGGGGGACTCGAGTAGCACCGTCGCGCCGTCGCCGGCCTCGGCGATCATCTGCGAGACGACGAGCCCCACACCGAGCCCGGCATCGTCCGCGCTCACCGGTTCGGCGACGTAGACCGCCGCGTACTCGGGCGCGCGCGGGGCGCGGGGCTCGCCGTCCACGTCGCGGTATGCCTCGGCGAGCACGAGCTCGCGCCACTGGGCGGGCACGCGCTGCGCGACGAAGGCGCGGACGTCCTGGACG
>JBBSUZ010000347.1:0-2869 GCA_038233965.1 Rhodothermales bacterium
CCCCTCCGGCCCTGCGGGCCACCTCCCCGAGGGGAGGAGTTCTGTTCGCCAAACAGGTTCTCAGTCGTAGCCGAGGCCGCCGGGCTGGCGGCGGCGCGGGGTCGGCTGCTGCGAGAGCGCCTCGCCGTCGCAGACGCCGCCGACCGGGTTGCCGACCGTGCGGACGACGTCCTGCGGGTCGGCCTCGATGCGGCGACCGGCGAGCTCGGAGGCGATGACGCGCGCGATGAGGCGGTCGACCGTCTGGACGTCGTAGCACGGCACGTTGGGCTCGGCGTGCGCGTTGCCGACGCCCGAGTCGTCGGTGAGCCAGAGGTAGCGGCCCTGCGTCAGCGCGGCAGCTGTGCGGAGGACGTGCTCGGCCGTGGCATCGACGCCCGACGCGCCGAGCGGATAGAGGCGCAGGCCGCGCGCGCGCGCCTCGCGGACGGCGTCGAGCGTCTGCTCCATGCGCTCGGCGTGCGGCGGAGCGTCCGCGACGAGGAAAGCGATGCGGCCGGCCGTGCCCGTGCGCCAGTCGAGGTCGAGCATGGCGTCGAGGGCCTCGTCCATGGCCTCGGGCTGGTCGCCGCCGCCGCCGGCGGAGAGCTGCTGGAGGCGCTCGCGCATCTCGCGCTCCGAGCGCGTGAAGTCCCACCGCCGCACCACGAAGTCGTCGCCGTGGTCGCGGTACGCGACGAGCGCGAAGCGGAGGTCGGCGTCGGGGTAGGTGCGGCGCGTCTGGCGGACGATGTTCTCGAACTCGTCGGTGAGGTAGCGGTGCTCGTCGCCCATCGAGCCGGTGACGTCGAGGACGATGGCGAGGTCGAGGGCCTGCGGGCGCTGGGCGCGCGTGCGGAGGCGGACCACGCGCTGCGTCTCGCCGCGGAGGCGCGAGACGTCGATGGTCTCCGTCCGGGCGTCGCCGCCGCCGGGCGGCGTCACGGTGACGGTGAGGCGGTCGGTGCCAGTCCCGAAGTCGTAGCGCGGGAAGAGGGTGAGGCGGCCGTCGGTGCCGGCCTCGGTCGTGAGCCCGCGCTGGCGGCCGCCGTCGGCGTCGACGCGGACGCGCGCGCCGGCGACGGGCCGGCCGTCGAGGTCCTGGATGCGGAGCGTGAGGCGGTCGTCGAGGCGGAGGTCGCGCAGCGACGACCCGCGCTGGACGGCGCGCTCGGAGTAGGACAGGAAGCGGTCCCAGTTGAGGCCGTCGTCGATATCGCCCGCGGTGAGGAGGCCGGCGCGCGCCTGCGACGGGCGCGGCGCGCGGCGCGGCGGTTCGTCCCCACGCTCGCCGTCGTCGGACGAGCGGCCGTCGCCGGACGAGCGCTCGCGGCGCATGGTGCCGCCGCCGCTCGGGGCGGCCTCGGCCGAGGACCCGGGCGCCGACGACCCGGAGTAGGCGGCGTCGGCCGCGCTGCGCGACATGCGCGGCGCGGATGCCGGCGGCGGGGGAGGGGACATCGTGCCCGACGGCCGTCCCGACGTGCCGGGCATGCGCATCTCGGTCTCGCGCGCCCGGCCGGCCACGACGACCTCGGTCTCGCCCGGCGCGAGGCGGACGTCGAGGCGCGTCGTCGCCGTCAGCACGGCGTGCTCGACGCGGACGGCATACCCGACGGCGGTCACGCGGACGTCCGCGGGCCCCGTCGTCGCGCCGGTGATCTCGAAGCGGCCCGCGGCGTCGGTCGCCGCGCCGAGGGCGGTCCCGGCGATGGACACGTTCGCGCGCTCGACCGGCGCGCCCGTCGCGGCATCCGTGACGGTGCCGGAGAGCGTGGCGGCGGGCGGCGGCGCAGCCACGGCCGCGAGAAGCAGCGGGACGAGCGCGAGGGCAAACAGTCGGGACGGGCGCATCGGTGTCGGGGCGGGTGATACAGGTCAGGCCGTGCTGAGACCCCACAACGTCACACCGGGCCGATCCAGCGCCCGGCGCTCGCACCGAGACGTCACCACTCGCCCGAGCAGCCCTCCCGGCCGGATGCGACGCCCGAGCGGGGAGTCACACCGCAACGGACGGGCCTCCGAGTCTCGCCCGTCGGGAGCGGCTCACGCCTTGCGCGTCGGAGCCGCGGTGCCGTTCAGGATCTGGCGCAGCGGGTCGATGTCGAGCGTCTCCGGCGGCCGGCCATCGACGTAGACCGGCCGGCCGAAGGCCTCGGCGTAGCGCACGACGCGGTGCCCGACGTGCGCGTGGTCCGGGAACGACGCCGGGAGCACGAACCGCACGCGCCGCCCCATCCGCCGCCCGACGACCTCGACGTGGTCGCCGACGTCGACCCACGTCACGTCGCCCCACGCCAGCACGCGCCGCGCCCCCGAGGCGTCGTGGCCGACGACGTGGTGCACCGAGAGGTCCAGCCGCCACACCTGCCGCCGCTGCCGCCGCATCTGCCACACGAACACGCCTGCGTGTGCGGCCAGCAGCGCGAACGCGACGGCCGCGACGACCGGCGAGTACGCCGGCCACGCGAGGGCGGCCACGGGCGCGCCGGCGATGACGGCGCCGGATACGAGCGCGAACAGGACGGCGGCGCTGCGCAACCGTGCCTGCGCCGCCGCGAGGGCGCGCGCGTCTTCGTACACCTCGAACCACTCGGCCATCGTCGCGAACGTTGCTCAGGCGGGATGTAGGCGCGAGCGCCGAAAGCGGTTCCGGCAGGGCAGGGCGTTACGGATTACCCGGACGCGCACCGGCCACGCGCGCGATCGCCTCGGCCGCCTGCGCCGCCATCGCGTCGTCCACGTCGAGGTGCGTGATGAGGCGGACCGTCTCGGGGCCGAACTGCGACGCGCGCACGCCGAGCAGTTCGAGGGCGGCGATGACGTCGGCGGCGGGGCGGCCCGGCGTGTCGAAGAGGACGATGTTGGTTTCGGGGCGGGCGACGAGCCG
>JBBSUZ010000348.1:0-2825 GCA_038233965.1 Rhodothermales bacterium
CGCGCCGTCCCCGATTCCGCGCCGTCCCCGATTCCGCGCCGTCCCCGATTCCGCGCCGTCCCCGATTCCGCGCCGTCCCCGATTCCGCGCCGTCCCCGATTCCGCGACGTCCACGGGTCGCGGCGTCCGAGGCGCCGGGGCCGGTGCGGGCGCGGTGCCCGAGACGCCCCAGCGGGGCGTCTCTACTACGAATGCGGACGGGTTATCCGAAGACTGCGCACGGACGGCCGGGCGGACGCCGTTCGCCCTCGCCCGGCGTCCCGCACGTCGTTACCGTTCGAGATTCTGCGCCCGGCGTCCCGCCCCCGCCTCGATGATTCGATCCGCGTTTGTCCTCGCCGCCGTCCTGTTCGCGGCGGCTCCTGCCTTCGCCCAGACGGCGACCGTCAGCGGGTTCGTCCGCGACGCCGAGACCGGTGAGACGCTCGTCCAAGCGACGGTCCGCGTCGATGGCACCAACCGCGGCGTCGCGACCAACACGCAGGGCTTCTACTCGCTCGCGGGGCTGCCCGCCGGCGCCGTCGCGCTGCGCGTGAGCACCGTCGGCTACGCGGCACAGACGCTGCCGCTGACGCTCGCCGCCGGCGAGACGCGGCAGGTGGACGTCAGCCTCGCGCCCGAGTCGTTCGGCGAGGCCGTGGTCGTCGCGCAGCAGACGCTCTCGGACGAGCGCCCGCCGGGCGTCGCCGACGTCCCGATCCGCCTCGTCCAGTCGCTGCCGACCGTCTTCGAGGCCGACCTCTTCCGCTCGATCCAGCTGTTGCCCGGCGTGAAGTCCGCCAACGACTTCTCCTCTGCCCTCTACATCCGCGGCGGCTCGCCGGACCAGACGCTGATCCTGCTCGACGGCACGACGGTCTACAACCCGACGCACTTTTTCGGCTTCTTCTCGACCTTCAACACCGACGCCATCAAGGACGTCCGTCTCTTCAAGGGCGCGTACCCGTCCGAGTACGGCGGCCGCCTGGGCTCCGTGCTCGACATCTCGAGCCGCGACGGTAACCGCAACCGCACGGCCGGCACGGCGACGGTCGGCGTGCTCGCGAGCCGCGTCGGCATCGAGGGGCCGCTGCCCGGGCTCGGCGGGCGCGGGTCGTACATGGTCGCCGCGCGCCGGAGCACGCTCGAGCCCCTCCTCGGCTTCCTCCGCACGACGCCCGACAGCACGTCCATCCCGGACGGCTTCTACTTCTACGACGTCAACGCGCGCGTCGGCGTGGACCTGTCGCCGCGCGACCGGATCTCGGCCGCGGTCTACGCCGGCCAGGACCGCGTCCAGCTCGGCTTCGGTGAGGACAGCGCCTTCGACCTCAACTACGGCAACCGGACGGCCTCGCTCGCCTACACGCGCGTCCTCTCCGGGACCGTCTTCACGACCGCCCGCGCGACCGCGAGCCGCTACTTCAGCTACCCCGTCGGCACGATCGCCGAGACGACGTTCCGGCGCCCGAACACCATCACGGACTACTCGGGCCGCCTCGACACCGAGTGGAGCCCGAGCGCGGCCGTCACCGTCCGCGGCGGCGTGTGGGGCGGGACGCTCGACCTCGGCCTGCGGACCGAGTTCAACGGCTCCGTCGCGACCGACTACCGCAACCCGTCGCGTTACGGCTCGGCGTACGTCCAGACGCGCCTGCGGCCCGGCGCAGGATGGTCGGTCACCGGCGGCCTCCGCGTCGAGACGTTCCGCAGCGTCACGGACGACCTCCGCACGCCCGACGTCCCGGGCACGCCGGCCTCGTTCACGCGGCTCTCGCCGCAGCTCCAGGTCGAGCGCTCGTTCGGCGACCGCCTCGTGCTCCAGGCCGCGGCCGGGCGCTACCACCAGTTCCTGTCGCTGATCTCGAACGAGGCGTTCTCGGCCTTCGACACGTGGGTCACGACGGGCGTCGGCGTGCCGCCGCAGGCCGGCGACCAGCTCGTGCTCGGCGCCAAGACGCGCCTCGGCGCGGGCTACCGCCTCGACGTCGAGCTCTACGGCCGCACGATGCGCGACCTGTTCGACCTCGACCCGACGCGCCAGGACGTCTCGGGGCTGGGCTACCGGGACCTCTTCCGCTTCGGGCAGGGCTACGCCGCCGGCGCCGAGTTCCTGCTCGAGAAGGGCACCGGCCGCCTCACGGGCCTCGTCAGCTACACCATCGGCACGACGCGCCGTCGCTACCCCGATCTGGTCGGCTTCACGGACTACTTCTCCCCCAAGTACGACCGCCTCCACGACGTCACGGCCGTCGCCTCGTACAGTCTCGGCCGCGGCTGGAAGGTGACCTCGGCCGGCACCTACGCCACGGGCCAGGCCTACACCGCGCCGACGGGCCGCTACGAGATCGACGGCCTGCCGACGGGCGACCCGTCGGATGGCCTCTACTCGCCGAGCCTCAACAACGCCCGCCTGCCCGCCTACAACCGCGTCGACGTCGGCTTCCAGCGCAACGGCCGCATCGGGCCGCTGCGCGACACCGAGCTCCAGCTCCAGGTCGTCAACGTGTACAGCCGCCGCAACGTCTGGTTCGTCACCTACGACTTCGAGCAGAACCCGGTCGAGCAGACGCGGGTGACCCAGCTGCCGCGCCTGCCCAACGTCTCCCTCACCGTCCGATTCTGATGCGCGTCTCTCTCGCCCTGTTCGGCGCCCTCCTCCTGCTCTCGGCGTGCGACTCGTCCAGCCCGGACGCGGACCAGCAGATCGTCGTCTCGGCGCTGCTCGAGGCGGGCAGCCCGATGCCCGCCGTGTCCGTCTCGCGGACGGTCCCGCTCGGCGAGGTCTACGACCCCGCGACGGCCGCCATCCGCGACGCCGACGTGCGGATCGTCCGCCTCGGGCC
>JBBSUZ010000349.1:0-2807 GCA_038233965.1 Rhodothermales bacterium
CGATGGGGCCGTTGAGCCAGCCGCGGACGGGCACGAGGTGCTCCATCAGGGTGGGCGAGACGTACGCGACGCCGAGCCCGTGCATCGAGCCGAGCCACTTGTGGCCGCCGGCGACGACGAGGTCGGACTGGAGCGCGGCGACGTCCATCTGGAGCGCGCCGAGCGACTGGATGGCGTCGACGGCGAACCAGACCCCCCGCGCCCGGCAGACGTCGCCGATGGCGGCGAGGTCGGCGCGGAAGCCGGAGAGAAACTGGACGGCCGAGACCGAGACGACGCGCGTGCGGTCGGTGATGGCGGCGTCGATGGCCTCGGGCGTGACCGTCCCGCCGGGCGAGTCCACGCGGTCCACGGCGACGCCGCGCGCGGCGAGGGCGCGCCACGGGAGGTGGTTGGTCGGGAACTCGCAGGCCGGGATGGCGACGCGGTCGCCGGGCTGCCAGTCCAGCCCCTGTGCGAGCCAGTTGACGCCGGCCGACGTGTTCGGGACGACCTCGACGCCCGCGAGGGGCGCGTTCATCAGCGCGGCGGCGCGCTCGCGGAGGCGCTCGATGCGCGCGAGGTCGTCCGGGAAGCTGTTGGGTGAGCGGCCCGGGACGCGCCCGGCATGGCCGGCGAGGACGTCCGTTGCGGCGTCGAGGGCGGGCTGGCCGAGCACGCCCGTCGCGGCGTGGTCCAGGTAGGCGACGTCCGGCGGGAGCCGGAAGAGGTCGCGGTAGGCGTCGAGGGTCACGGCGGGAGCGGCGGAAGCGGGAGGCGTCAAGATCGCGGTCCGGGCCCGTCCGCGCCGCCGCGCGACGTTCACGCGCCCGGCCGGTCGGCGTCGGTGGCCGCGTCGCTGAGGTGGCGCTCGCCGCGGCGGCGCAGGCCCTGCCCGGTGCGCTGCGCGTAGAGGTCCTCGCCCGCCCGGAGCCGCCGCAGGGCCGTCCACAGCACGACGCCGACGAGCGCGGCCCCGCCGACGGTCACGACGAGCACGGGAATCCAGAACGTGTGGTCGAACGCGCCCGCGACCCATTTCGGCCGCTTCAGCCGGACGTCCGGGTTGGTCGCCGCCGCCCACACGAGCCAGCCGCCGACGACGGCGACGAATGCGGCGACGATGCCGAGGCCGGCGCGGAGCATGCGTCGGCCGATGGCGCTCGGATCGGTCACGGGAGCACGGTCGGGAGGAGTGAGAGCACGCCCGGGAGCACGGGATCGGGCCGGACGGCGACGCCGTGCTCCGCGAGGTACGTCTTGACCTCGGCGACCGTCGTCTCGCGGAAGTGGAACATCGAGGCCGCGAGCGCGGCCGAGGCGCGGCCCTCGACGAGCCCGGCGCGCAGGTGCTCCGCCGTGCCCGCGCCGCCCGACGCGATGACCGGGATGCCGAGCACGCCGTCGAGCGCGAGCAGCAGCTCGAGGTCGTAGCCGCCCTTGGTCCCGTCGCGGTCCATGCTCGTCGCGAGCAGCTCGCCCGCGCCGCGCGCCTCGCCCTCCGTGGCCCACTCGACGGCGCAGCGGCCCGTGGCGGTGCGGCCACCGTGCGAAAAGACCTCCCAGCCCGAGGCCGTCGTGCCCGTGCGCCGCGCGTCGACGGCGAGGACGGCGCACTGGGCGCCGTAGCGGCCGGCGATGTCCGTGATGAGGTCCGGCCGGGCGAGGGCGGCCGAGTTGACGCCCACCTTGTCGGCCCCCGCGTCCAGCATCGCCCCGGCGTCGTCGGCCGTGCGGACGCCGCCGCCGACGGTGAGCGGGATGCCGAGCTCGTCGGCCGTCCGGCGGACGACGTCGCGCATCGTGGCCCGCGCCTCGGTCGTGGCCGAGATGTCGAGGAAGACGAGCTCGTCCGCGCCCGAGACGTCGTAGAAGCGCGCCTGCTCGACCGGGTCGCCGGCGTCGCGGAGGTCCACGAACTGCACGCCCTTGACGACGCGGCCGTCGTGGACGTCGAGGCAGGGCACGATGCGTTTGGCGAGCATGGTGACAGGTGGGAAGGTGACACGTGGCAGGTGGTTGAAGCCGGCGGCACGTGCCACCTGCTCACCTGCCACCTGTCACCCGCGTAGCGCGAGGCGCGCGGAGGAGTAGTGGTCCAGGTCGACGTCGTCCTTCCGGTGCCAGCACCAGAACTGCTGGCAGGGGAAGCGGTTTTCGTAGAGCGCCCGGCCGACGATCACCGAGTCGACGCGGGTCGCCTCGAGGGCTTGGAGCGCGAGCAGGTCGCGGTACTCGCCGACGCCGCCCGAGGCGGTGATCTTGGCCTTCGACAGGCGCGACCCCATCTCGCGGTACGCGCCGACGTTGGGCCCCTCGAGGGTGCCGTCGCGGCTGATGTCGGTGTAGACGAGCCGGCGCACGCCGCGCGCCTCCATGTCGAGCGCGAGGTCGACCGCGTCCACGCCCGAGCCCTTCTCCCAGCCCTCGGTCCGCGCCTCGCCGTCGCGGGCGTCGATGCCGACGACGATGCGGCTCGCGCCGAAGCGCGCCACGGCCTCGGAGACGATCCCGGGGTCGCGCGCGGCGACCGTGCCCAGCACGACGCGGTACACGCCGAGCGCGAGCATCGCCTCGACCTCGTCCAGCGTCCGGATGCCGCCGCCGACCTGGACCGGGATGTCGAGCGTCTCGGCGATGCGCGCCACGACGCCGCGGTTGTCGGCCGGCAGGGCGTCCGTCGCCGTCCGCGCCGCGTCGAGGTCGACGAGGTGCAGCACCTTGGCGTTCATGACGCGCCACAGCTTGGCCATGCGGACCGGGTCGTCGAAGTAGACGGTCTCGTCCTCGTAGCGGCCCTGCCGCAGGCGGACGCAGCGGCCGCCGCG